>DBGFLF010000111.1:0-33587 GCA_048528725.1 Collinsella sp. | reverse complement strand
GTTCGCCATCCGGGTGCGGCGGCCGTTGTGGCACTGACCGAGAGCGGCAAGATCGTACTGGTGCGTCAGTACCGCACCGCCATCGACCGCGTGACGGTCGAGATTCCCGCCGGCAAGCTCGATCCAGGCGAGGACCCGCTCGATTGCGCCAAGCGCGAACTGCACGAGGAGACGGGCTTTAGGGCTGGTCGTATTCGCTTTTTGACGTCGATTGTCACGTCCTGCGGTTTTTGCGATGAGATCATCCACATCTACTTGGCCACCAAGCTCGAGTTTGATGCGCCCAACCCCGATGATGACGAGTTTGTCAACGTGGACCTGGTGCCGCTGCACGAGCTGATCGACGCCGTGCTCGACGGCAAGATCGAAGACGCCAAGACCGTCGTGGGCGCCTTGGCCTGCGATAGCATCGCGCACCGCTTGGGTGGGGCCGAGCTGTAACGAGCGGGAATAGCCCTGGGACAAGAACTACTGATTACTTTGTCCCAGGGCCTTATGTTGCTGATATTTCTTTGAGGATCACATGTTTAAGAGGTTTCTTTCGTATTACGAGCCCCAGATGGGGCTTTTTGTTGCTGATACTGTTTGTGCTCTGGTGCTTGCCGCCATTGACCTGGCGTTCCCCATTATCCTGCGCAATTTGACCGGTGGGCTGTTTACTCAGGGTCAGGCTGCTATTATGCAGGCGCTCGGCATGATCGCGGTGGGCTTGGTGCTGATGTATGCCGTCCGCTGCGCCTGCCGCTATTTTGTGAGCTATTGGGGTCACGTGATGGGCGCGCGTATGGAGTCCAAAATGCGCGAGGACCTGTTTGACCAGTATGAGCGCTTTAGCTTTGCATACTTCGACCGCAACAGCTCGGGCGACATGGTGAGCCGCGTGGTCAACGACCTGTTCGATATCTGCGAGGCGGCGCACCACGTGCCCGAGTGGATCATCATCTGCGGCATCGAGATCATCGGCTCGTTTGTGATCCTCTTTACCATTGCCCCGGTGCTGGCGCTCGCCATGGCCGTGGTGACGGCGGCGTTTGCGGTCATCATGTTTTGGCAGAACATGCGTATGCGCGAGGTTTTTAGCGACAACCGCAAAAAGATCAGCGGCATCAATGCGCAGCTGCAGGATTCGCTTGCGGGCATGCGCGTAGTCAAGAGCTTTGCCAACGAGGAGACCGAGCGCGCCAAGTTCCGTGCCTCTAACGATCGCTACCTTTCGTCCAAGGAGAACATGTATCACGCCATGGGCGTCTATACCGCGACGTATGGCCTGCTCTCGGGTGTGCTCTATGTGATCGTGGTGCTGCTGGGCGGCTGGCTGGTCGCCCAGGGACAGCTGCAGGCGGTCGATATGGCGACCTTTGCACTCTATATTTCGCTGTTCTGCACGCCGCTCGAGACGCTCGTCAATTCGGCCGAAACGTATCAGAAGGCTATCGCCGGCTTTAAACGTATGGACGAGGTGCTCTCGACCGCGCCGGATATCCAGGACAAGCCGGGCGCTACGGATCTGCAGGTGACTGCCGGCGCCGTGGAGTATCACGACGTGTGCTTTAACTACGAGGATGTCGAGCTGGGCGAGGGCTATGCCGACGAGCGTCCCGTTATCGACCATATGAATCTGTCCATCAAGCCCGGGCAGACCATCGCTTTGGTTGGCCCTTCGGGCGGTGGCAAGTCCACGACCTGTTCGCTGCTGCCGCGCTTTTATGACGTGGCTGCCGGATCCATTAGCATCGACGGCCAGGACGTGCGCGATGTGACGCAGCAGAGCCTGCGCCGCGCCATCGGCCTGGTGCAGCAGGATGTCTATCTATTTGACGGTACGATTGGCGAGAACATCGCCTACGGCAAGCCGGGCGCCACGGCAGAAGAGATCGCCGAGGCCGCCCGTCGCGCCAACATCGATGCCTTTATCGAATCGCTTCCACAGGGCTACGACACCGTGGTGGGCGAGCGCGGCAGCCGTCTTTCGGGCGGACAGAAGCAGCGCGTTGCCATCGCGCGCGTGTTTCTCAAGAACCCCAAGATCCTGATCTTGGACGAGGCGACGAGTGCTTTGGATAACGAGAGCGAGGAGGCGGTGCAGGAGTCGCTCGAAGAACTGGCGCGCGGCCGCACCACGATTATCATCGCCCACCGTCTTTCGACCATTAAGCATGCCGATGAGATTGCGACCGTTGAGCATGGTCGCGTTGTGGAGCGTGGCACGCACGAGGAGCTTCTCGCCCGTGGCGGCACCTATGCCCGTTACTATCGAATGCAGTTCGAAGGTGCGCGTGCGCACGAGCTCGACTGATTGATATGACAGGAAGTTTATGGCTGACAAGAACCCTTTGACTCCGGAAGAAGTGACGGAGTTATTCTCCGAAATCGATGCATCCGGTGTCTTGGATCCCACGCTTGCCAAAAAGCGCACCGAGCGCATGCGCGAGAAGGAGGCGGCGGCCAAGCGCGGTGACAAAGCGGCGCTAGCGCAGCTGCGCAGCGAGGACCGCGCGAGCCAGGCAAAACATATCGACCCGCTGTCCGAGGACGATCCTTCGGGCTCGCAGGTGAGCCATACCATTACGAAGACCGCGATGGCCGTGGTCATCGGTATTTTGGTGCTGATCGTGGGCATGCAGATCGGCTACGGCGTGATGCGCCGTCTGAATACCGCCAACCTGTCCGAGAGCGTTTCAGTCGATACCGTTTCGACGGCGCTGAAGGGCGGCCTTGAGTGGGGCAACGGCTTTACTCAGTTCCCGCTCGACTTTACCGTCGATGAAGCCGATGAGCGTACGGGCACGGTCGAGGTGACGGTGTTGGACACATCGTCTGCCAACGAGCTCGAACTGCTGTCCAACGGGCAGATTCAGGCCGCGGCGCTTGCGACCAACGCGCTGCTCAACGATAAGATTGACCGCGTGGTGTATAACGTTCACGCCTATATCGACGAGGATAGCAACATTCAGCACGATTCCTTCTTTGGCATGTTCCCCGCGCGGGGCCACCAGAGCGCCATCCTGACGTTCGTGTGGACCAAGAGCTCATCCAACGCCACGAATATCGACTGGAAGATGCGCATCGTGAGTATGGATGACACCATCGCCGAGCGCATTCAGAAGCAGGTGAACTCGGTGTCGTCGTTGATTGAGGACCCGGTGGTGAGCCAGACCAAGATTGACGAGGAAAAGGCCGAACGTGACCTGGAGCATCGTCTGCATGGCCGCGAGATTTTCCGCGGCGGCAAGCCCGATCGTTCACCGTCCGATCTGCTGGAACAGGACAAGAAAAAGTAAGACGCCATCATCCCGCGTGAGCCACAAGCCCACGCGGGATGATTTTTCTAGGACGGGGATTAAATAATCATTATGCATAGAAAGTCATAATTATCATTTCGTAAACATTTCGATGAAATTAACGCCATGAGGCATGCTTGCGGTTACAATACCGCGAGGCCTAACTACACACCTTTAAGCCGGTCCTGTGAGACCGGGAAGGAGAATTATGGCGAACAACCATACCGCGGGCGCTGCCGCCCGCACCTTCGCGCCCAGCGAGCTTTGCCAGCGTATGCTGGCCAAAACCAGCAAGGGCACCTGCGGTCCCTGCATCCTGTATCTTGAGGATGGGACCATTTTTTATGGACGTGCATGCGGCGCCGAGGGCACCGCGACCGGCGAAGTCTGCTTCAACACCTCGCTCGAGGGCTACTTTGAGGTCATGACCGACCCGAGTTATGCCGGCCAAATCGTAACCATGACCTATCCGCAGATCGGCAACTACGGTATCGACGAGACCGACGTCCAGTCGGCCTTCCCCGGCGACGCCGTGCGCCCTGCGAGCGCTCCGGCCATGCGCGGCATGATCGTTCGCGACATGTGCGCCACGCCTTCTAACTGGCGCTCGGCCGTCAGCGTGCCGGAGTACCTGCGCGCTCACGGCATCGTCGCTATCGAGGGTGTCGACACCCGCGCTTTGGTGCGCCATCTGCGCGACAATGGTTCCAAGATGGGCATTATCTCGACCGAGATCTTCGACGTCGACGAGCTTGCCGAGCGTCTGGCCGCAGCGCCCACGCTGGTAGGCGAGAACCTGGTGAAGACCGTAAGTTGCCCCGCGCCTCACGAGTTTGTGGCCGCCGACCTGCCTGCCACGCATGACTTTGCACTTGCGGTTGCCGCTCCTGCCCGTCACAAAGTGGTCGCCTACGACTGCGGCGTCAAGCGCGGCATTCTGGAGGGCCTCGTCCGCGCCGGCTGCGACCTTACTGTCGTGCCGTGGGATACGCCTGCCCAGCAGGTGCTCGACATGAATCCCGATGGCGTTTTTTTGTCCAACGGCCCCGGCGACCCCGATGCCGTGGTGGAGACCTACGAGCAGGTGCAGCAGCTGATCGGCAAGGTGCCGGTCTTTGGTATTTGTCTTGGTCACCAGATGATCAGCCTGGCCTGCGGCGCCCAGATGGAAAAGCTTAAGTTCGGTCACCGCGGTGGCAACCAGCCGGTCATGAACCTGGTAAGCCGTCGCGTGGAGATTACCGCGCAAAACCATGGCTTTGGCCTGCTGTTCCCCAGCCTGGGCAAGCTTGTCCCCGAGCTTTCCGGCGGCGAGACCGAGCATGCGGCCGATGGAGATCTGCGCGTCTGGGTGCGCCGCGGAATCGCGCCGGTCGTGATGAACGAGCGCTTTGGCCGCATTCGCCTGACGCACGTGAACCTCAACGACGGCACCGCCGAGGGCATCCAGCTGCTCGACGCCCCGTGCTTCTCGGTCCAGTACCACCCCGAGGCTTCGCCTGGCCCCACCGATGCCCACTATCTCTTTACCGCCTTTACGCGACTCATGGACGGCGAGGAGAACTACCTGGACATCGATACCGCGAAGGACCGCCTGGCTGGCTGGAACTTTGCCGACGATGGTTCCGCCGTTCTACCGAACGGCGGACCGGTCGACGCTGCGGCTGCGGCTGGCACATCATCTTGCCGCTCTGCTTCGGACGCGCGGGCATAAGCCCAGCGCGCCCTCGCATCACGGCAACCTGATGCACCAGCTGCACCCTCGCTGACTTTTCCAAAACATTGAGTCAGCCTCTCTAGGAGGTTTTAAACATGCCTAAACGTACTGACATTAAGCGCATCCTCGTTATTGGTTCGGGCCCCATCGTCATTGGCCAGGCCTGTGAGTTTGACTACTCCGGCGCCCAGGCCTGCAAGGTGCTCAAGGAGGATGGCTTTGAGGTCATCCTGGTCAACTCCAACCCGGCGACCATCATGACCGACCCGGGTCTTGCCGACCGTACCTATGTCGAGCCCATCACCGCCGAGTTTATCGAGCGCGTAATCAAGAAAGAGCGCCCGGACGCGCTGCTGCCCACGCTGGGCGGCCAGACCGGCCTCAACGCCGCCGTCGAGCTGGCGAAAGACGGTACGCTCGACAAGTACGGCGTCGAGATGATCGGCTGTGACCTGGCCGCTATCGAGCGCGGCGAGGACCGCAAGCTCTTTAACGAGGCCATGGCCGAGATCGGCCTGGAGGTCGCGCGCTCGGGCTATGCCTACAGCGTGGCCGATGCCGAGACCATCGCCGAGCGCGTGGGCTATCCCTGCGTACTGCGCCCGAGCTTTACCCTCGGCGGCGCCGGTGGCGGCATCGCTCATACCCACGAGGAGCTCGTCTCCATCGTGAGCCAGGGCCTTGAGCTCTCGCCTGCCCATGAGGTGCTGGTTGAGGAGTCCATCGAGGGTTGGAAAGAATACGAGATGGAGGTCATGCGTGACCACGCCGGCAACGGCATCATCGTGTGCTCCATCGAGAACCTCGACCCCATGGGCGTGCATACCGGCGACTCCATCACCGTGGCGCCGGCGCAGACGCTCTCCGACCTTGAGTATCAGCGCATGCGCGTGGCCTCGCTCGCCATTCTGGAGAAGATCGGCGTCGAGACCGGTGGCTCCAACGTGCAGTTTGCCGTGAACCCCAACACCGGCCGCCTGATTGTCATCGAGATGAACCCACGCGTGAGCCGTTCGTCCGCGCTGGCCTCCAAGGCTACGGGTTTCCCCATCGCTAAGGCCGCCGCGCGCCTGGCTGTGGGCTATACGCTCGACGAGATTGTCAACGACATCACCAAGGCCACACCCGCCTGCTTTGAGCCCACGATTGACTACTGTGTGGTCAAGGTGCCGCGCTTTGCCTTCGAGAAGTTCAAGGGTACCGACCCCACGCTCACCACGCGCATGAAGGCCGTGGGCGAGATCATGGCGATCGGCCGCACCTTTGAGGAGGCCTTCGGCAAGGCCATGCGTTCGCTGGAGGACGGTCACCAGGGTATCTGCGCCGGTGGCAAGGAGGGCGCCGACAAACTGAGCGACGATGAGCTCACTCAGGCCGTGGCAACCCCGACTGAGCACCGCATCTTCTTTGTGGTCGAGGCCCTGCGCCGCGGCTGGGATGTCGCGCGTATCCATGCCATCTGCGGCATCGACCCGTGGTACCTCAACCGCATCAACGACATGGTGCGGGTCCAGGAGAGCGTCCGCGGCCTGCGTGTGGAGGACATTGACGCCGACGCGATGCGCCTGCTCAAGCAGTATGGTACGAGCGACGCCGAGATTGCCGCGCTGACCGGCTCGGACGAGCGCTTTGTGCGCGCCTACCGCAAGGGTCTGGGCGTGGTTCCCAGCATGAAGACGGTCGACACCTGCGCTGCGGAGTTCTCGAGCGCCACGGAATACCACTACAAGACGTACGAGAACATCTACCGCACGAGCCCGGATGCCAAGAAGTGCGTGGCTCCCGACGAGACCACGCCGGCGGACAAGCCCAAAGCGATGATTCTGGGCGCCGGCCCCAACCGCATTGGCCAGGGTATCGAGTTCGATTACTGTTGCGTGCACGCGAGCTACGCGCTGGCGGCCCGCGGCTTCGAGACCATCATGGTCAACTGCAACCCCGAGACCGTCTCGACTGACTACGACACCTCGGACCGCTTGTACTTTGAGCCGCTCACCTACGAGGACGTCATGGATGTCATCGATGTTGAGCGACCCGACGGCGTCGTGGTGACGCTCGGCGGCCAGACTCCGCTTAAGCTGGCGCGCATGCTCGAGGAGAGCGGCGTGAACATTATGGGCACCAAGCCCGATGCCATCGACTTTGCCGAGGACCGCGAGCGCTTCGCCGCTCTGCTCGACAAGCTGGGCATCATGTACCCGCCGGCGGGCCAAGCCACCTCGTTTGAGGAGGCCGAGGCCGTGGCCGCGCACATCGGCTACCCGCTGCTGGTGCGTCCGAGCTACGTGCTGGGCGGCCGCGGCATGATGATCGCCTACGATGCCGAGCATCTGCGCGATTACATGGCCGAGGCTGCGCGCATTAGCCCCGACTACCCGGTGTACCTGGACCGCTTCCTGGAGGGTGCAATCGAGTCCGACGTCGACGCCCTGTGCGACGGCGAAGAGGTCTACATCGGCGGCATTCTGGAGCATATCGAGGAGGCCGGTATCCACTCCGGTGACTCTGCGACCTGCATTCCGCCGTTCAGCTTTAGCGAGAGCCTGCAGGCGAAGCTTCGCGAGACCACGCGCCGCATCGCGATGGCGCTGGGAGTCCGCGGTCTGGTCAACGTGCAGTATGCCATCAAGGGCGAGACTGTTTACGTGATCGAGGCCAACCCGCGTGCCAGCCGTACCGTGCCGTTCATCTCCAAGGCCACCGGCGTGCCGCTGGCCAAGTGCGCAGCGCGTATCATGGCGGGCGATTCCATCGCGAGCCTGGGCCTGCCGAGCGACGAGCGTCAGCTGGACTGGTTCTGCATGAAGGAAGCTGTCATGCCCTGGGGACGTTTCCCGGGAGCCGACGTTATTCTGGGGCCCGAGATGAAGTCGACGGGCGAGGTCATGGGTATCGCCAAGAGCTATCCCGAGGCATACGCCAAGACGCAGCTGGCGATTGACTACAAGCTGCCCGACCCGAGTTGCGGCAAGGTGTTCATCAGCGTGTGCGATCGTGATAAGCGCCATATCCTTTCGGTCGCCCGCATCCTGCGCTACTTGGGCTTTGACATCTGCTCTACCGAGGGTACGGCGCGCGTGCTGCGCGGAGGCAACGTGACGTGTGAGGTCGTGGAAAAGATCAGCGGCCCGCACGACGGCGAGCGTCCCAACATCGGCGATCTCATCGCCGATGGCAAGATCGCGGTGATCATCAACACACCGTACGGCCCGGGCTCGCGTGGCGACGGCTATCTGTTGCGCACCGAGGCGGTGCGCCGCGGCGTGACTTGCGTGACCGCGATGTCTGCCGCCAACACGTACGTGAGTGCCATCGAGGCGGTGCGTGAGGACCAGCAGGGTCACGGCAGCGCCAACGACATGGGCATGGACGTCATCGCCCTGCAGGACCTGCCGCAGCACACGGTGTAGTGTGACCTGTCCGGCCGGGGCGGGAGGGGCTGAGATTTCCCCCTTTCGCTCCGGCTGCAAGCAGAGTCGCTCAGGAGGAAACTCAGCCCCTCCCGCTCCGGCCTGCGGTGACTCGGTTGCACCGTGTGCTGCCGAAGGGGCTTTGCGCGATGACTAGGGCTGAATAGAAAATGAGTGTGGGCCCTGCCGTTCGAACGAACGGCAGGGCCCACACTAATAATTCAGCCAACGTACGTCATAGCAACCCCCGGTAGGTCGAGGGTGCCCCGCGGCGGTCTGGCGTTTTTATCTGAACGACTTTGCGAAGCAACCGGAGTGAAGATAAAGCCTGGCCCGCCCGCGAAGCACCACAAAGACCGCAGGGACGGGAGCGGCTATACTACTCTCAGTAGTTAAGGGTCGCGGATCCGCCGCGTCACCGCTCTCAACAGGAGGTCTTTGTTTATGGCAGATCAAAAGCCGGTTGTCGGGATCATCATGGGTTCCAAGTCCGATCTGGGCGTTATGGAAGGCTGCACCGCCGAGCTCGAGGCGCTGGGCGTGCCCTATGAGCTCGTCATTGCGAGCGCACACCGCACGCCGGCGAAGGTCCACGAGTGGGCTTCGACTGCTGCCGATCGCGGTATCAAAGTGATTATCGCCGCCGCCGGCAAGGCCGCTCACCTGGGTGGTGTCGTGGCTGCCTTTACGCCGCTGCCGGTCATCGGCGTGCCTATGAAGACGAGTGACCTGGGCGGTATGGATTCGCTGCTGTCGATGGTGCAGATGCCTTCGGGCGTGCCCGTGGCCTGCGTTGCCATCAACGGCGCCAAGAACGCCGCCATCTACGCCACGCAGATTCTAGGCGCTTGCGACCCCGAGTACCGCAAGGTTATCGAGAAGATGAAGCAGGAGATGGCCGACGCCTAGGCGTTCTGCCGTTTCACCGCAGTATAAGGAGAGCCATGTCCGACTATCAGGGAAAACGATTCAAGGCTTCTCAGATTCCCGATCCATCGAAGCCGGGTGCTGCCCATGCGGCGCAGCAGGGTCGGGCATCCTCTCCTCAGCAGCCGCGCGCGCCGCGCCCCGTGACACCGGCGACGCATCGTCGACAGGACGCGCCAGCCGCATATCGACCTTCATCTTATAGCAACGCTAAGAAGCCGCCCCGGTCTTCATCGCATGCCGCGCCGTCGGATTACACCGAGCCGCCGCGCAAAAAGCGCCGCTCCATTATTCCCATTCTGCTCATCATCATCGGCATCGGTCTGATTGTCGCCGCCGCCGCTATCTTTATTAATGCTCAGATTGGCTATAAGCAGGCGAGCGAGTCGTATCAGAAAATCGAGAAGCAATATGTAAGCGATAAGGACGCCAGCGGCGTGCCGATTATCGACTTCGATGCGCTTGCTCAGACAAACCCCGAGATTGTGGGTTGGATTTACGCGCCGGGAACCAACATCAACTATCCCGTGGTGCAGTCCAATAACAACTCCAAATACCTCAACACGCTGTTTGACGGTACGTCCAATGCATCGGGTGCGATTTTCTTGGACAGTGACGATACCGCGCCGGGAATGGTTGACCAGCAGACCACGATCTACGGCCACCACATGAACGACGGATCGATGTTCAATGTGATCTCGGATACGACCGATCAGGCGACGTTCGACAGCATAGAGTACGTGTATTACATCACGCGCGACGCCACCTATAAACTGCGACCACTGGCGACCAAAGTTGTCGAGGACACGTATGCCAAGGCGCGCACGCCCAACTTTGAGGGCGATGACGGACTGAAGAATTATCTGTCCGAGATGCTCGACGGTGCCTCTGCCGTGGCGAGCGATGCCACCGATCGTGCCGCTTCGGCAACCAAGGTCGTAACGCTTGTGACCTGCCGTTCGCTGTCATTTAGCAATACGCGCGCCGTCATGGTGCTCACGCCGGTCGAGGAATAAAGTGTCCGGGCCCCGTCCCAAAAAGACTACCCTGGAAATCAAAAGGAGAAATGATGCTTGAGAACGGCAAATCGATGCCTTCGGTTGATGCTTGGCTGCGCGAAGCCAAGGCCGATGTTTCGGCGGCTGATTGTGGGATGTACCTGACACACAACGGCGTGGTGCGCGCGACGCCCAAGGCCGAAGTGCGCGGAGTCGAGACCGATGGCGTGGCGCCGGGCCACAAGGTGGGCGGCATGGTGTTTGGCTACGACGCCAGCAAGGTGCAGGCTGCTATCGAGGCCACGCGCGCGATGCCGGGTATCGGCTATGTGCGCGTGTGGCTGGCAAGCGGCGAGCTTGCCGTAGGTGACGACATCATGCTCGTGCTCATTGGCGGAGACATTCGCCCGCATGTGGTCGATGCGCTGCAGTCGCTCGTCGGCACCATCAAGAACGAGTGCGTGAGCGAGGTCGAGCGCGAGGCGTAAGGCCTCGTCGGCAATCCGAGTCTGTCTATAGCGAAAGCCCGCCGGCAGTTCATGTAGATCTGCCAGCGGGCTTTGATGTGTTGGAGCTATTTTGCTCTGGCGTTTGCTACACGCGTGTGGCGTCCTTGGGGCTCATGGTCATACTCTGAAAACGGTTCTCCATATATTCGTTATCGAAATGCTTGTCATAGAACTGTGCGACGGGAATATTTCGAACGGTTCCGTTGACGCGCTGATACCAATAGTCGAGCGATTGCAACGTCATGACGCCGTCGATCAACATGACGGCGGTCAGGATGACGGTAGCAGAGTAGCGGCGTTTCCATGGAATCATATTGATGAGCTTAAGCAGGCGCGGCAGCAAGACCTTGATCCAGATGAGGCCACCCAGGCCCCACATGCAGGCAAACGGCGTGCATGTGCGTCCCCCGGTCAATACCGCGATGGGATCGGGCATGCCGAATAGCCTAATGTGTGAATAGCTCCACGACACCACGCCAAATGAGGTCTGCATAAACCAGCCTACAAACACCTCGAAAGCGCCGCCGATCAGGGCACTTACCAGGAAAATGATCAGAGGATTCTTTTTATAGAAGCGGTTGAGCGCCATGGTCATGAGCACCGCGCCAAATCCGTAGATGGGGCTAAAGGGGCCAAATAGCATACCGGCACGGTCCTGATAGACGCCGGGATCGACGACGACCATATGCCAGACTTCCTCGAGAATGAGACCTAACACGCTGCAGACGAAGAATACCCAGAACAGGTTGAAGTAGTTGAGCTTGATGTAGCCCTCGCCGGTTTCGTCGCGGCCGAGCATCCCCTCGGCGGCGGCATCGCGGTCGAGCATCTCTTGCAGACGGCGCTGCAGTTCGCGCTCCTGGCGTAGCGTGGGGTCGACGGTGGCCGACAGCGCAATGAGGATGACAAGCTGGACGGCGGGGCGCAGCAGGAAGGGTCCGATGCCCTGGAGCATCACGTCAACTAAAAGCTCCACGACGGTAAATGCGATGAGGACGTAAGACAGGCGGGCGGCATTGCGCCGCTGGTCCTTGATGAGGTCCAGGCCAAAGACGATCAAGATGATCGCGCTTGCCGCCGAGAGCATAATGCCGGCGACGATAAGGCCAACCGCGACCAGGGTGTTATCACCGAGCTTAGCGGCGACGTTGCCGTTAATGAGTGCGGTGATGACCTGCCACATAAAGACGGCGACTGACGGGAGCGTGCCCACGCCAGATATGGTGCACAGGACTGCGTAGACCTTGATGATAAGGGGGATCTTCTTGGCCTCCGTGGTGCTGGGGACACTGGGGTCGAGTTGATTTCGATCCATACGCTACCTTTCTCGTCTTGTAGTAGCCTACAAGGATACGCCGACGACCAGCTAAAAGACAGGACGAACGTCCCAATTGCAACAATGTAGCCCCTAGCGCGGGCGAGACACGGCGCACGGGAAGTCTTCGAGGCCGTTGCCCCTGAGAGTGGACTACCCAATAAAATGTTTGGTCGCAAAACGGATAATAAGCTCGGTGGGCTTTTAAAAAGCGCTGCTCATGCGCGGGGGAGCGCGTCGCGCCGTGCGTATAATAAGGCGGGTAACGCCAAAAATACGAGGCTCTGAGGGGATACCATGTCTCAAGAAACCATCCGCGCGGCCGAGCGTGCCGCGGGACAGGTGAACACCATGTCGACGTATGATCCGGACTCCGACCAGCTGCATGAGGAATGTGGCATTTTCGGCGTATGGGCGCCCGATCGCGACGTGGCTCGACTGACGTACTTTGGCCTGCGTGCACTGCAGCACCGTGGCCAGGAATCGGCGGGAATCGCCGTGGGTGACGGCGGCACGGTTATGGTCCGCAAAGACCTGGGGCTGCTCGATCGCGTGTTCTCCAACGCCGACCTGTCGACGCTCTCCGGCCAGCTGGCCGTGGGCCACGTGCGCTATGGCACCGCCGGCGCCAAGAGCTGGGAAGCCTCTCAGCCGCATCTTTCTACCATCAACAGCGTCATTATCGCGCTTGCTCACAACGGCACCCTCGTCAACACCGACGAGCTGCGCCGCCAGCTGATCGAGCTGGGCGTGCCATTCCTCTCCAATTCGGATTCCGAGGTCGCGACCAAACTCATCGGCTACTTTACCCAGCGTACGGGCCATCTGCGCGAGGGCATTCGCAAGACCATGGAGCTCGTGCGCGGCGGCTACGCCATGACGCTCATCAACGAGCAGGCGCTCTACGCATTCCGCGATCCACACGGCATTCGCCCGCTCGTGCTGGGCAAGCTGGTGGACGAGGGTCTGGACCAGGCCGATGCCGCAGCCGTTTCGCAGCTGCCGTCGCAGGACGGCGCCGCAACGGTCGACTCCGCCGTCCGTGTCACGCGCGCCGGCGGCTGGGTCGTTGCTTCCGAGACCTGCGCACTCGACATCGTGGGTGCCGAGTACGTCCGTGACGTCCGTCCCGGCGAGATCTTGCGCATCAGCGCCGAGGGTCTGGTATCCGAGCAGGGCGTGCCTGCAGCCGAAGAGCCCGCCAACTGCATCTTTGAGCAGGTCTACTTTGCCCGCCCCGACTCCATCATGAACGGCAAGAGCGTCTATGCCTGCCGTTACGACATGGGTCGTCAGCTGGCACATGAGGAGCCCGTCGAGGCCGACCTGGTCATCGGCGTGCCCGACTCCGGCCTGCCGCCCGCGGAGGGGTATTCGCACGAGAGCGGTATTCCCTTTGGCGAGGGCCTTATCAAGAACCGCTATGTGGGCCGTACGTTTATCGAGCCCACGCAGGAGCTGCGCGCCATGGGCGTGCGTATGAAACTCAACCCGCTGCGCGACAACATCGAGGGCAAGCGCCTGGTCGTCATCGACGACTCCATCGTGCGCGGCACCACCATGGTGCAGCTCGTCAAGATGCTGCGCAACGCCGGCGCCAAGGAGATCCATATCCGCATCAACTCGCCCGAGGTCATCTGGCCGTGCTTCTACGGTATCGATACCGATGTGCAGTCGCAGCTTATCAGCGCCAACAAGACGGTCGACGAGATTTGCGAGTATATCGGCGCCGATTCGCTGGCCTTCCTTTCGGTCGAGGGCCTGCTTAAGGTCATGCCCAAGGGCGGCTACTGCGACGCGTGCTTTACCGGCCGCTATCCCGTGGCGATTCCCGAGAGCTTTGGCCGCGACAAGTTTATGGAGGGCTTTAAGCCCCGCAACCTGGACAAGCCGCTGCACTTTGACGACGACGCCGTGGTCGAGAAATACGACGACCGCAGCTGGGAAGAGGAGCACGGCGAGGCCTAAAACCTGCCATGTGGGGACAGGTTTATTTTGGTAGGTTTTACCTGCTGTTTTGTTGATATGACGGCGCGTGCTGCTATGGCGCTCGCCGAAATGAACGCAACTATGAGCACCGTTTGGCGCCCGCGCGGCGCCACGGTAGTGGGAGAGGAAGGCTCAGATGAGCGACAGCAAGCATGTGACGTACGAGGACGCCGGCGTCGATACCGCCGAGGGCGGCCGCGCCGTCGACGCGATTAAGCAGATGGTCAAGGACACCAATCGCCCCGAGGTTATCGGCGGCATCGGCGGCTTCGGTGGCCTGTTCTCGGCCGCCGCGCTTAAGGATATGGAAGACCCGATCCTGATCAGCGGTACCGACGGCGTGGGCACCAAGCTCGTGCTCGCCCAGATCATGGACCGTCACGAGACGGTGGGCCAGGACCTGGTCGCTATGTGCGTCAACGACATTCTGGCTTCGGGCGCCGAGCCGCTGTTCTTTCTGGACTACGTTGCCATCGGTCATATCGAGGCCGAGCACATGGCAAAGATCATCAAGGGTGTGGCCGACGGCTGCAAGCTCGCGGGCTGCGCGCTCGTGGGCGGTGAGATGGCCGAGCACCCCGGCGTCATGGCTCCTGCCGACTACGACCTTGCCGGATTTACCGTGGGCGTCGTCGACCGTCCCAAGATGCTCGACCCCGCGAACGTCCGCCCCGGCGACGTGATCCTGGGCCTGCCTTCCACTGGCGTGCACTCCAACGGCTACTCGCTCGTGCGCAAGGTCATTGGTGTCGACGGCATTAAGCCGGGCACGCCCGAGGCCGCCGCTAAGGCCGAGGAGCTGAGCCGTCCGCTCGAGGAACTCGGCGGCGCATCGCTGGCAGACGCCCTGCTGGCTCCCACGCGCATCTACGTCAAGCCGATTCTGGAGCTGCTGCGCGGCGGCGCCAACGTGCACGCTATCGCCCACATCACTGGCGGCGGTATTACCGAGAACCTCAACCGCGCGCTTGCCGACGACGTCGACGCCGTGGTCACCCGCAACGGCGCCGAGATGGGTTGGGACGTTCCGCCCGTCATCACCTACGTGTCGCGCCAGGCCGAGCTCGCGCCCAACGAGGCATGCAAGACCTTCAACATGGGCGTCGGCCTGTGCCTGATCGTCGCCCCCGAGGACGAGGCCGCGGTTACCGAAGCCCTGGTCGCGCTGGGCGAGAAGCCGTTCCGCGTGGGCGAGTGCGTCGAGGGTTCCGGTAAGGTCGTGTACTCCGATGAGCGCTAACGAGCAGATGGCTGCTAGTGAGGGCCTGGGCTTTGTGCCCTACACCCGTCCGACCGGCACCGATATGGTCGAGCCGCTTAAGATCGGTGTGCTCATCAGCGGTTCGGGTACCAACCTGCAGGCGCTGATCGATCTGATCGCCGCCGGTAAGCTCAACGCCTCGATTGAGCTTGTGGTGTCGAGTCGTCCTTCGGCTAAGGGTTTGCAGCGCGCTGAGCGCGCGGGCATCCAGACGCTCACGCTGTCCAAGGATGTCTATGCCGACCCTATTGCCGCCGACGAGATCATCGCGCACGAGCTGCTCGAGCGCGGCTGCGAGTATGTGGTCATGGCCGGCTACATGCGCATGGTGCACACACCGCTGCTGGCGGCGTTTCCCAACCGCGTGGTCAACTTGCATCCGGCGCTGCTGCCGAGCTTTACCGGTGCCCATGCGATCGACGACGCGTTTGCGCGCGGCGTCAAGGTAACTGGCGTGACCGTGCATTTTGCCAACGAGGTCTACGACAACGGTCCCATCATCGCCCAGCGTGCGCTGGCTGTTGAGGAGGGCTGGGATGTCGACACGCTCGAGGAGCACATCCACGCGATTGAGCATGTGCTGTATCCCGAGGTCGTGCAAATGCTCGCCGACGGCCGCGTCCACGTGCTGGAGAGCGGCAAGGTCGCAATTGACGCGCCTCGCGGCTAGTGGCGCACAGTACAATTTAGCCGAGTAGTCAGGGTGGTCATTGGCGCCAAGGCGCGCGTGGCCACCTTTTGTTTTGGGTAGTCACCTGCGACGTTCTTGAATGACTAGGTGAGAGAGGTGAGCGCATGGCGGATAACGAAGCGCTGTTTACGCCTGAGCTGGTGTTTTTTGATTGGGAGTGTGCGACGCCGGATGAGGTGTTCGCGCGGCTTGAGGGAGAGCTTGCTCCGCGCGGCTACATTGCCGACGGTTGGTTCGACGCCGTTCGCACGCGCGAGGATGCCTATCCCACGGGTCTTGCCATGCCGGCGGCAAACATTGCCATTCCGCATACCGATCCGGGGTTTGTGGCCAAGCCCTATATCGCGGTGGTGAAGCCCGCCGCGCCCGTGACATTTAACGCTATGGCTGGCATGGGCGCTCCGGTGCCGGCGCAGATCGTCATCAATTTGGGTATTGCCGAGCCGGGCGGCCAGGTCGAGGCCCTGCAGGCGCTCATGAACATCTTTATGGACGCCGATGCCGCATCCGACGTGCTCGGCCAGATCACGCCCCAGGGCATGGTCGACGCCATCCGCCGTCACTTCTAAGGTGCCGGCTGCCAGAGCTGTCCCCTTTGCACCAAAATGGTGCAGATTAACCTGTCCCCAATGCACCAAGCGTGCCGCGGGGGCTGCGTTGTGACACAATGGCGTTTGTTCGATTCGTTATGCGAAAGGCCAACTATGGCAAATAAGAAAAAGAACCCCGCACCCGAGCCGACGCCCGAGCAGCAGGCTCGCGCCGCCTCCAGCTCTCGCAAGAAGCAGCGCAAGACCCGCGTGTCCAAGACCGTCAAGATCGTCCTGGTGGTTATTGGCGTGCTGGCAATGCTGCTTTCTGTCTCGGCCATGGCGTGCTCCGGCCTTATGTCGCAGGCCGAGGACACCTCGGGCTACAAGCTGACCGGCGGTGTTGCTGCCACTATCAACGGCACCAACCTCACCGAGGACACCGTGACCAAGCAGATCATGAGCATGCGCACGTCCTACGGCTACACCAAGGACAAGGACTGGGCGCAGTATCTGGTCGACAACGACCTCACGCCCAAGAAGTACCGCAAGCAACTCATCGACTCCTACACGCAGCAGATTCTGCTTCAACAGGCACAGAAGGAGAACGGCGTGACGGTGTCGGACGAGGAGGTTGAGAAGGCTTGGAAGGACGCGTGCAAGAGCGCGGGCGGTGCCAAGGCCTTTAAGAAGACCCTCAAGACCTACGGCTATACCGAGGATACCTACAAGGATTCGCTCAAGGAGAGTCTGGCGCAGCAGAAACTCAAGGATGCCGTCGCGCCCACGAGCAAGCCCAAGGACAGCGAGATCGTCGATTACATCAACGAAAACCTGTCCAGCTACAACGACGCCCGCCGCTCGTCGAACATCCTGATCAAGGTTGATTCCGACGCTTCCGACGAGGACAAGGCTGCCGCCAAGGCCAAGGCGCAGGAGTGCCTGGACAAGATCAACTCCGGTGAGCTGAGCTTTGAGGACGCCGTTGAACAGTACTCCGAGGACACCGGTTCCAAGGAGAAGAAGGGCGATGTGGGCTGGGATAAGCTCACCACCTTTGTCGACAGCTACCAGACGGCGCTCGAGGGGCTCAACAAGGGCGATGTGAGCGAAGTCGTCGAGTCGACCTATGGTTACCACATCATCAAGTGCACCGACTACTTCCATGTCGATAATCAGGTTGATGACATCAACCAGGTGCCCAAGGCCATCAAGAAGTACGTTTCCAATGTGGTGAAGACGCAAGCGGCCAGCACCGCGTACAGCGAGTGGCTGGAGCAGTACAAGAAGGATGCCGACATCACCGTTAACCCCATGCCCAAGGACGTGCCGTACGACGTCAGCCTGAAGGGCGTCACCAAGAGTTCGACCGACGATTCGTCGACGACTGAGTAATCATGGGGCGGCGCTCGTATGAGTTCCGCCCACGCCATTAGAGAGGATTTGCAGATGACCAACGAAGAACTGCAGAAGGAAATGATCGCGGCCATGAAGGCCAAGGACAAGGTTCGCCTGTCCATCATTCGCCAGGTTAAGGCCGAGGTGAAGAATATCGAGGTCAACGAGCGCCGCGATGTGACCGAGGAAGACGTCAACAGCATGATCAAGCGTCTGATCAAGCAGACGAGCGAGACGCTGGAGATGTCCATTAAGGCCGGTACCGACCAAGACCGTACCGACAACCTGACCGAGCAGGTCAAGATTCTGGAGAGCCTGCTGCCCGCACAGGTTTCGGGCGAGGAGCTCGAGGCTCTGATCGAGCAGGTCATCGCCGAGCTGGGCGCCACGTCCAAGAAGCAGATGGGCCAGGTCATGGGAGCACTCGGCAAGGCCACCGGCGGTAACTTTGATAAGCCTGCCGCGGCAAAGATCGTCGGCGCAAAGCTCGCGTAATTTGTTACGCGGTTTTACCAAACCGCGTAACGTCCCGACGCCGCAAACCCGTACACGCGGCAATCTGACGTTCAATTTCAAGGGCGCGACCATAAGGTCTGCGCCCTTTCATTTCACGTCACCTTGCTCGCGTGTACGGGTTTTCGCTGACTTGTGCTCAACAAGGGGGGGGTTGGGTGCTCATTGGGGACAGACTTAAATGAGTACCCAATGAGCGGGCACTCATTTAAGTCTGTCCCCAATGAGCGGGCACTCATTTAAGTCTGTCCCCAATGAGTGGGTTAAAGGTTGCGGGTTCTTTACGGGAATGTAGTGTGGGCTGCGGAAACGTGGTTCTTTCCGTACAATAGTTCAACTCATGTAAACGCAGGGAAGGGACATTCATGGCAGACATGATCGAGATCAAGCATCTCAACAAGTACTTTGGCGACCTGCATGTGCTCAAAGATATCAATCTCACCGTCAAGCGCGGCGAGAAGCTCGTAATGATCGGGCCTTCCGGCTCGGGTAAGTCGACGCTCATCCGTTGCGTCGATTATCTGGAGGAGCCAACGTCGGGCGAGGTCATCATCGACGGTACGCCGCTCACCAAAAAGAATCACCTGGAGATGGCTCGCAAGTATAGCTCCATGGTGTTTCAGCAGTTCAACCTGTATCCCAACATGACGGTGCTCGGCAACCTGACGCTAGCGCCCATCAAGCTGCAAAAGAAGAGCAAGGAGGAGGCGACCGAGATCGCCATTGCCGCGCTCAAGCGCGTCGGCATGGCTCATAAGGCCGGCGAGTATCCGCAGAACCTCTCGGGCGGTCAGCAGCAACGCATCGCCATCGCCCGTGCCCTGTGCACCAAGCAGCCCATCATCCTGTTTGACGAGCCGACCTCGGCACTCGACCCCGAGATGGTCCAAGAGGTTCTGGACGTCATGATCGAGCTCGCGCAGGAGGACATCACCATGATCTGCGTGACGCACGAGATGGGCTTTGCGCGTCAGGTGGCCGACCGCGTCATCTTTATGGAGGACGGCCGCATTCTGGAGGAGGGCACGCCCGAGCACTTCTTCGATAACCCCGAGAACCCGCGTTGCCGCGAGTTCCTGTCCAAGATTCTGCACTAGGCGCGGTGATGGACATGACGGATATGACGAGGGCGGCCGTGTCGCGCCGTCACTTTTTGCAGCTGGCTGGTGCCGGCATGCTCGCGCTGACGGGGACCACGTTTACCGGTTGCGGCAACTCCACCAGCGGCGAGGGCTCCGACGGGGGGTCCAAGCTTGCGGCCATCAAGTCGCGTGGCCATCTGAATGCCGGCGTTAAGAAGGATGTTCCCGGCTACGGCTATTACGACACCGCCAAGGGCCGCTTTGAGGGCATGGAAGTCGATTTGTGCTACCAGATCGCCGCTGCCGTCTTTGGCGTGAGCTACAAGGAGGCCCGCGCCCAGGAGCTTGTCGAGTTTACCGACGTAACACCCAAGACGCGCGGCCCGCTGATCGATAACGGCCAGCTCGATGTGGTCGCGGCGACCTACACCATCACCGACGAGCGCAAGAAGAGCTGGGATTTCTCGACGCCGTACCGCACCGACTACGTGGGACTCATGGTCAAGAAGCGTTCGGGCTTTACCTCGATTGAGGACCTGGACGGCAAGGTCATTGGCGTGAGCCAGGGTGCCACCACGCAGGGCCTGATCGAGCAGATGATCAAGGACAACGGCTTTAGCTGCAAGCCCGAGTTTAGGGCCTTTAGCGGCTACCCCATCATCAAGAGTTCGCTCGACGCCGGCAATATCGACGTCTTTGCCATGGACCGCTCCACGCTGGCCGGTTACATGAACGAGACCGTTGAGCTGCTGCAGCCCGAGGTCAAGTTTGGTGAGCAGGGCTACGGCGTGGCGACCAAGAAGGGCTGCGACCTTTCGGCCGTGGTCGATCAGGTGATTTGCGATCGCCTGGCCGACGGCTGGCTCGACCAAGAGGTCAAGACCTGGGGTCTTGTATAGGCGCATCGTCCAAGGAAGGAATCAAATGCTCGAAGGATTATTTGACGCCGACCGTTGGTCGACGACATTCCAAAACATGGGGCCCTTCTGGGAGGGCTTTGGCGTGACGCTGCAGGTGGTCGTTGCCGGCCTGCTGCTGTCGCTGGTGCTGGGCACGCTGCTGGGCGTGTTCTCTACCACTCGTTCGCGCGTGCTGCGCGCCATAAGCCGCGTGTACGTGGAGTTTTACCAGAACACCCCGTTGCCCGTGCAGGTGCTCTTTATGTACATGGCCGGTCCGCAGTTTTTGCAGGCCATAACCGGTGCCGACCAGCCGGTGCGCATCGCGCCGTTCGTGCTGGGCTTCTTGGGTGTGGGCCTGTATCACGCGGCCTACATTTCGGAGGTCATCCGCACTGGTATCGAGGCGGTTCCGCGCGGTCAGATGGAGGCGGCCCAGAGCCAGGGCTTCACCCGTGCGCAGGCATACTGGTACATCGTGCTGCCCCAGACATTCAAGATCATTCTGCCGCCGCTGTGTAACCAGGCGCTCAACCTGGTCAAGAACACGTCGGTGCTGGCGCTTGTGGCCGGCGGCGACCTTATGTACCGTTCCGACAACTTTGTGAGCCTGTACGGTTACCTGCAGGGATACATCGTCTGCTGCCTTATGTACTTCATCATCTGCTTTCCGCTCGCCATGCTGGTGCAGTGGCTCGAGCGCCGCTCCAAGGAGCGTCCGCGCGGCGTGAGCCTGGCCGAGCTGGGGCTCGACAACGTAGAGGAGGCCTAGCGCATGGAAATCTTCAACGCGACCAACCTGCTCTACATTTGGGGCGGCTTTGTTAAGACGATCGAGATCTCGGCGCTGTCAATCTTTTTCTCGCTCATCTTTGGCACGGTGCTGGCGCTTGTTAAAAGCTATGCGCCCCGCTCGTTCCGTATTTTGGTGAGTGCCTATATTGAGCTGTTCCGTTGCACGCCAAACCTGCTGTGGATCCTGTTTATCTACTTTACGGTGCAGGGTTTGGACATTGTGATTTCGACCATCGCCTTTACGCTGTTTACCAGCGCTGTTATGGCCGAGATTGTGCGCGGAGGCCTCAACTCGATTCCGCGCGGCCAGTTTGAGGCAGCGCAGAGCCAGGGTTTTGGCTTCTTTGCCACCATGCGCTACATCATTCTGCCCCAGACGTTTAAGACGATCATTCCGGCGCTGTTTAGCCAGTGCACGACCGTCATCAAGGACAGCTCGTATCTTTCGGGCATTAACGTGGCCGAGCTCATGTACACGGCCAACGTCGTGATGGCCCACGCGATCGATCTGTCGCAGGTGCTTATGCTCTACGGCCTGGTGTTTGCGATGTACTTTGTGCTCAACTTTGGTATCTCGTTGCTGGTTCGCGCATATCAGAGGCGAATGGTGGCAGCGTAGAATGTGACAAAGGGACTGTCCCTTTGTCACATAGAGAAAGGAATCGCGATGAGCGATCTGGAGAATAAGAAGAATCCTGTGGCCATTACCATCGCGCGCGACTTTGGCGCCGAGGGCCACGAGATTGGTCGCATGCTTGCCGACGAGTTGGGGATTCCGCTGTACGATAACGAGCTGCTGGTGCGTGCGTCGCTGCGCGCGGGCGAGTCGCTCGACAAGATGGCTGCCTACGACGAGCGCCTGGCCGTGGAGAACATGGCGTTTCTGCCCGACCGCTACGATGCCCGTTCGTACTCGGACAAGTTGTTCCAAAAGATGAGCCAGGTGATTTTGGATCTGGGCGAGACCGAGAGCTGCATTATCGAAGGCCGTCTGTCCGATTACCTGCTGCGCAACAACCCCAACCACATTGCCGTGTTGGTGACCGCACCCTTTGAGGACCGCGTCGAGATTGTGCGCAAGAAGCGTGGCCTTAACAAAAAGAAGGGCGCCAAGCTGGTCAAACAGCAGCAGAAGGCGCGCGAGGCGTTCTATAAGCGCTATAGCGCCGGCAAGTGGAAGATGACGAGCGGTAAAGACATCGTCGTCAACCGCGCCAAGCTGGGCCGCGAAGGCTGCAAGGACGTCATCGCCGCAGCCTACCGCTACAAGGTGGCGCAGCTCGAAGGCTAGCCGATCAATAACCACCACAAAGGGGACAAGCACCTTTGCGGTGGTTTTTGTTTTAGGCCGAGGGGAAGGCCTTGGTGAGACCGGCGCGCGTCTGCGTGTCGGTCTTTTGGTAGATGGAGCTCAGGTGGCGCTGTACCATGCGCATCGAGATACCGAGTTCCTCGGCAACCTGCTTGAGCGGGCGTTCATCCTGGGTCACGGCTATGAGCACGTCGACTTCGCGCGGGGTGAGAGCGTGGTTGGCGATGAAGGCCTGGCGTTGCTCCTCGATGGTGGGGGCGGCGAGTGCTTCTTCTGCCAGCTGCTCGCGCTCGCGCTCCCGCTCGGTTTGGGGCAGGCGGAACAGGCCCGCGGCTACAAACGCCGCGCAGGCGGCGACGAGCAAAACGAGCGCACCGATCATAATGAGGGCAACGTTATCCGAGGTCACGAGAGCAAGCGAGATGCCCGATGTGGTGAAAGCGCATACATTGTTGGCGGCGCGGCCCATGCCAGCCCAAAGGGCGGGCGCATGCATGTGCGGTGCCAGCTGTGTAAAGGTGGCGGTAAAGAACGTGACGAAAAAGCCCGAGCTCAGGTAAAAGACGACAAGGCCTAGGTTGGGATCGGCGCCGGCCTCCACGGCCAGGATGGAAATGGTCGAGAGCACGGCGATGCCGAGCATGACAAGTCCCATGTAGCGGCGCTCGGCAAGGTCAAAGATAAGACCGGCGGCAAGGCCGCTTGCCGCCAAAAAGAGGCGCGGCCAAGTCTGCACGGCAATGGTGCCGTGGGCGTTGGAGAGTGTGACCACGTTGTCGAGGGTGGAGAACAGACAGGCAAGAATCATGACGAGCGCGATGCTCCAGCATGCCTGCTTGGCGAGGGCATGAGAGGACTCAGCAAAGGGATTGATGGCGGGGCTGGAGCTCTCGGCAGCTTTTTGGGGAACGACGCTGAGGGCGGATATGGCGATAGTCGCTGCGCCAAGGACGATGAGCTCTGCGATACCGCCGCAATTGAGCAGGTTGACGGCGAACTGCATCAGGATGCCCGCGGCATAGGCTGCTCCCGCACCGGTGGCGAGCTTGGGATCGTCTTGAAACGCCAGTGAAAAGGCGTGGTGCGCAGCGGCGCCCAGCAGGCCGAGTCCGAGGAATGCGAGGCAGCCCAGAATCTCGAGGGCAAGCGAACCCGTGGGGGACTGGATCTGGGTCAATCCCAGGATGGCGATGGGAACGGCGGCGCTGACAACTGCCTGGGGCTGGCCTTTGCGTTGGGCGAGACCGAGCAGTGGTGCATATCCGATAAAGCCGAGCACGCTCGCACCCAGAATAAAGCCCTGTGCGATTACAACGCGTTCGGCACCGGCGAGCAGCCCGACGTTGACGTCAAAACGAAACTCGGCGGCAAGGAAGGCGAAGGTGAAGAGCGCGAGTGCCAGAAGCGCGTTGATTTTAGGCCTGCTCAGGTTCAAGGACGGTCCTTTGGGTGGACGAATAATCGTGTCCTCGATTGTAGCGTTCCCGGGACGAGTGTGGCGATGGCGAAATCATATTGAATTAAACCGCAGGTAGAGGCCTAGGTTCACATCTACGAACCTAGGCATATGGAGTCATTTGGCACATCTTGGTGGTACAGGACCACCACAAAGGGGACAGGCACCTTTGTGGTGGTATGTCCCTACGACCAAGGAGGCCGTTATGAACGTAAGCCACTTTGACAAGCAAGCTCAACGTGAGTCCACCTGCTCGCTGGTTCACGGTACCTGGCGTTGTGTGGGTGCCAAAATAGCTTGCGCCGGCGCGTGTGCGCTTATGGTCGGTCAGTTGCTGCTGCCGAGCGTGGCGCTGGCGACGGAATGCGCCGATCCCGCCGCTGGGACGGATGAGGTTGCCGCGGCTCCGGTGACGCCGACGGTTGCGGAGGATACGGCTGCAACGACCGCGCCAGCTGCTTCGACCGCGCCTGCAACCGATGCTGCTCCGGCGGCGCAAGCCACCGTTGAGCCTCAGCAGACAATCCCAGCCGATGCCGCCAATGAGCCTAGCGGTGCTGCGCTCGCTGGGCAAAACGCTTCTGGCGACGACAACGCCGCCATGCCGGCGAGCAACGCCATCATGCCCTGTGGCGTGACCGATGTGACAGGCGGGGGCGGCGTTAGGGTCAATACGACCGTGGTCGATCATTATACGAACTGCGAGCTTTCGGACAACATCACGCTCGAAAAGGGCCAGTCGTATACCCATGATTTTCCCGATGTTGAGGGTGGCATTCCAGAAGCGCTTGCGAGCGAAGTTGTCGAGGTTAAGTACTACAGGGCCGATGCCGCTTCGGGCACTCTGGTCGAAGTTCAGGATGCGTCCATGTCCGACGTGACGGCTCGCTTCGAACCCGTTGGCAATCACATGAGGCTGACGCTGACCTTTACGGGTGGCGCGGCAGGCGGCTCGTATCGACTCACGCGCAATGAGGCTCTCTATATTGGCTCGGCACTGGAGTATACCGGAACTGACTATGAAGGCAGCTCGACTATCCTCAACGAAACCAGGTACGATTATTACCTCCGCTACGCCATCAATAGCGAAATTACGCTCGTTGCGTCAGAAAACGAAGCCCTCCATAACCTGAACGTCAACGACGTGAAGACCAACTACGCGCCCGGCGAGGCGCCCGCGCGACCGCGACGATTCCCGCTGCTGACGCCGACAAGTACGAGATCGCCTACGAGTGCTGGGAGGAGATGGATGGCAGCGACCCCGCGGAGCTCACGCCCGTTGCCTTCTGGTATTCCGACCCCGCCAAGTATCCGACGGGCGCGAGGAGGATCGAACACTTCGAAGAGGGCAAGTTCTACATGTATTCCGTCGAGCTGAGGCTCAAGGGCGACAATACCGTGGGCAATGACTGCATGATGTACGTCAACGGCCATTGGACGCACCACATCAAGACCGCCAACGGCGTCTTCGCGCCAAACGCTGACAATATGCTGTGCGAGCAGCCGATCGACGAATGGCGGGCCATCGACGTTATCGAGATCAACGGCGCCACGACCACCTTCAAGGCAGGCGATAAGCCGGTCTTTACGGCGAATGTTCCGACGGGCTCCAACTTCCTTCCTCAGTGTGAGTACTGGACGGGTAGCGACGGCAGCGAAGTGAACTCTCAGGAGTTCTGGGATCAGAACATCACGAACCACATCGACGCCTTTAAGCCTGGCGTGACCTATCGCTACGGTATCTACCTCAAGCCCGCGCGCGGATTCTACTTTACGCCCAACACCAAGCTGGTGATCAACGGCCAGGAGTGCGGCTACCAGATGGGCGAAGCGAGTGTAGTTGATCCCGAGAGCGGCTGTATCTTCACTCTGTGGCTCAACACCGATTCGACCTTTACGCCTGAAGCCACGCCGACTCCCGATCCGCAGCCTACGCCGGATCCCAATCCGACGCCGCAGCCCGAGGTCAAGCCCGAAACCAAGCCTGAGACGAAACCCGAGACCAAACCCGCGGCTAAGCCGGCCACGACAACCGCCACGACCAAGACGGTTGAGAAAGCCGCGCCGACCAAGAAGGGCGATGCTGTCCTGGCTACCACGGGAGATACCACCGTAATGACGGTCACCGCCCTAGGTATCGCTGGCGCAACCGTTGCCGCTGCCGGCATCGCCGCAACCAAGCGCCGCAAGCGTTAGGTTTTGGCGGCGGCGCCCATCCTCGGCTTTAGCAAAATCTCAATCTGTAACACCAAGCCAGTCAAAACGGCTCTAGATGTTACAGATTGAGATGAACCGAATGGCCGCCAACCTAACGTCTCGATCTGTAACACGTAGCGGGGAATTTGGTCTCTAACTGTTACAGATTGAGACAAAGCGGGGGCGGCTGGAGCAATATCTCGATCTGTAACAACTACAAGGCTCAACAGGGCCTAACTGTTACAGATCGAGACAAACATCGGAATCGGTTCGCCGACCAGACCCCAAACCGCCACAAAGGTGCCTGTCCCCTTTGTGGCGGTTTGCGCAGGTAGAACGGTAGGTTCGTATATATGAACCTACCGTTCGCTTTGTTTTTGGACGACGATTACGCTGGATGACTTTTGGTTTCAGGAAAGGAACGACCATGAGGTGGACCACTGTTCGAGCGCTTTGCCGCCGCCTGACCGTTGCCGCGGTGACCCTCACCATGGTGACGGGTTCGTTGCCCGCGGGCGCGTTTGCCGAGACCCTCACCACCGATAGCACCTTTGTGCAGACGGATGTCGAACAAGTAGACGATGCCGATGCCGCCGACGCCGCCGACCCCGCGCCCGATGCCGCCGACGCCGCGCCCGATGCCGGCGTTGCCGACCCCACAGTGCCCGCCGCCGATGACGTCCTTACGCCCCCGGACTCCGAGATTGCATTGGCGGCAGGCCTGACGGGCGCCGGGCAGACCGAGAGCACACCTGCGGGTACGCTCGCCACCGATCTTGTCGAGGGCAAGGAACTCGCCGAGCAGCAGAAGCAGGAGGAGACCGCCGAAGCCGAAGCAACCTGGAATGAGGATCTTGGGCTCTGGATGACCTCGAAGGGCGCCACGGGCGTAAAGGACGAATACGACGATGGCTACGTGGCCGGCGAGCAGACCCCCGCGCAGTACTACTTCTCGATTGATAGCCTCACCAACGAAATTTCTATCGAGTATGGCGACGCGGGCATTACCACGTTGGAGGTGCCCTCGACCATCGACGACAAAAATGTCGTAAGCCTTACGGGTATGGGAAGCGCTGCGCTCACATCGATCACCTTCGCCCCTAATTCGCATGTCCGCTCGGTTGGAGGCTTGGGCGGCAGCAGCATCAAAGAGATCGCACTGCCCGATTCGGTCGAGGAGCTCAAGAGCTATGCATTCTACAAAAGCAAGACGCTCCAAACGGTAACCTGGCCCAACAACGCGGCCTTTACCACGATTCCCGAGCAGGCCTTTAAGGAATGTGAACAACTTGACGACAAGGTGGTGGCAACGCTGCCGCCTTCGGTCAAAACTATCGACTATCTTGCATTCGCCTATTGCGGCGTGCCACAGTTCTATGTCTCGGACACAACAGTGCTCACCTTTACGCAGATCAATGTGCCGGGCACGGTGGAGCGGATTGAGCGCTATGCCTTTGACGGGTGCTCGCATGTGTCGTCGGTGACGATTGGCGATGGTGTCATATCTATCGGGGCGCTCGCGTTCGCCTCTCTTGATCCTGCGATTGCCGGCAAAGAGATTGTGCTACCCAAAAGCGTGGAAATGATAGAGTGGGGAGCTTTTGAGAACACGAGATACGGAAACGAGACGAACCATAATGCCGTTGCCCTGCGCGTGATGAACCCCGATCTTCAGTTTGGTGAGGCGGGCTATCCGGGCGACTATAATGAGCGCGTGACAATCGATGGCGTAACGTATGCGATTCCCTTTGGTGAAGGCCAGACCATCTATGCCTATGCGACCGATTCGGCTGGCAACCCCTCGATGGTCAAAAAGCTTGCCGATGCCGTGGCCGATCGCAAGGACTCCGTCGATTCCTCGAAGCCTGCCTACACGTTTGAGTGGATGGGCGAGGCGGCCCAGGTGACGGGCAAACTTCCCCAGAGCGCGGCGGCCGTGCTCTTGCAGGCGGGGCAGTCCACGCCGTTGACGGTTGGCGATGACGGCAGCTTTACAGCGGACGCTCTCTCCAAGACAGCAGCCACCCTGCGCATTTCGCTCAGCGGTTACTATGACATGGTGCTGGCGCGCCCGGGCGACCAGATGACGGGCACATGGAATATCGGAGAGATTAAGGCGGAGGACTTTACCAAGATTCCGGCTTCGCGCGCGATTGAACTTAATGTGGGCTATCTTGAACCGATTGTGGGCCAGGATAAGACCGAACGCATTGAGCTCGATAGTCTCGATAACATCGATCTGACGGTGAAGAGCGGCGGCAAGACGCTTAAGCCTGCCAAGGGTGACAAAGAAAACGACTTCCGTATCCAGGGCACAGCACTCGTGGTGTCGCAGGCCATTGCCGACGCGGACCAGGATCTGGAGATAACGCTCGAGCCCAAAGACAGCCTCAGGCTGGGTGGGGCGACGGCGACGGTGAAGCCTTCGGCCGGCAAGGTCGATATCGACTTGAAGCCTTGGGGTACGGCGACGGTCACGACCAAGGGCGACTACCAGGGAGCCAACCGCGTGCTGGTGTTCCGTACGTCCGACGGCAAGCTGGTCGCCGACGGTGTCACCTATTTGATGGGTTACGAAGACGATGACACCACGCCTATCATGAAGGCCGAGACGCCGCGCCTTAAGGCCGGTTCGTACACCATCGTCGCCTTTAACAAGACGAGCTACGACATCCAAGCGACGAGCTATTCCACGTTTAGCCGCCTAGGGCTGACCGTGGGTAAGCATATCGCGCAAAAGCAGGTGAAGATTGAGGACGGCAAACAGCTCGACGTGACGCTCGACGTCCCCACGTTTGACGTGGAGACGTATCGTGCCGAGCGTGGGCTGACGGCGGGCTCGGTTATCGCTGATTCGTCCGCGGTCGTTGGCGCGGAGACCGAGCTGCGCATTCATTACGAGCTCAAGGACAGCCAGGCTGCCAAGATTGAGATTCCTCTGGCCAAGGATGCCGTCGAGGATGTGTCCGCTGGCTCTCGCGAAGCCGGCGCCAGCTCCGATGCCATGTGGGCTGGCACAACTTGGGAGGGCGACAACCTCGTTCTCGATATGAAGAAGAGCGCGGGCGCCGATGTGTTTGTGCGCTTTAAGCCTAAGGCCGCGGGCACCTATGCCGTCTCGCCGCTCATTACGCTGGGCGAGGTGACATTGCCGCTGGGAAGCACGACGCTCGAGGTTAGTGGATCGCGCATCGAGGTCGACAACACCGACGTTCACAGCCTGCTGGGCAATGTGGCCTACGTTTATGCAGCGCCGGGCAAGAGCGTGCAGCTTACCGTGGGGACGGGTGCCTCGGCTGCAAAGTACACCGGCAAGACCAATAAACTCGGTCGTGCCAAGATTGAATACGACCTGCCGCAGGATACGCTTGCCGCCGAGCGTGTGACGCTCGAAGCGCGCGTGGGCTCGACCGATGTTGCCGCCGCTGCTGCCGAGGTAACGGCTCGCAATTATGTGCGCTATGTTCCGGGCGCTTCGGTTTGGAACTTTGACGTGACGTATCGCGGCGGTACGCAGAACCTGGTCAAGGACGGCAAGGACACGGGTAAGAGCCTGTGGACCTTCCACCATCTGCCGCAAAAGAAGAACGCCTACTGGACGTTCGATATTACGCTCGAGGTGGGAAACGAAGAGGCCGCCGACACGCTCGACCTGTACGTGGACTGCGTGGATGGCAAGACGGTGACGATTCCTCTGACTCAAAAGTCGCGCGAGGGCACCCGCGTGCGCTATGCGGCGGAGTATGTGGACGAGGGTTACCTTAAGCTGCTTAATGAGTTTAACAAGGCGAATGACTCGACCTATGTGAACTGCGGCAACTTTGAGCAAATCTTTATGCCGCAGACCTACCGCATCTCCAATGCTCAGCTTATGACCATGCTGAGTTTTGACGCCAACGCTTCGGCCAAAAAGCATTCCGCCGCGGCCGAGGAGCGCCAGCAGGAGTTCTCGAATGCCGTGCAGCAGTGGCACGAGTATATGATGGATAACTCGTTTAATGATGTCGACGAGGCCTTTAACGACGCGATTGACCAGATGGTCGCCGATGCGTTTGCCGAGGAGGACAAGGACGGTAAAGAGGACGAAGCCCAAGGTGGAGCTGCCCGTAAGGCTCGTCGCGCCCCTGCCGCCAGCGACGGCGAGGGTGATGGTACTGGCAACGACGAGGCCGCGCAGTTTGCGGCTGAGCTCAAGGCCGCGGTCGGCGGGTCGTCGGCGCTGCTGACCCAGCAGGGCGACAGCTATGGCGTCAATGTGGACAAGATGATCTTTGAGGATGCTTACGGCACCAGCGAGGATTGGTATCAGGAACTCGCGGCGGCCCAGGGCGCGAACGCTGCGGATGCGGCCGCCATCAAGGAGCTCGTCGACCATGCATCGCGAGCGGAGTTTATTGCCCAGCAGGCCGAGGATCTGGTGGGCCAGTCGATGGGTATCGGCCAGCTCAACCAATATGGAAGCTGGAATGACGCAACCGCTGCGGCGCTCAACAAGTGTGCGGGCATTAAGGCCAGCGAGTACAACGGCCAGTCGACGAGCGGGTTTAACGATTTGGGCCAGGCGCTCGGCAGCTCACTGAGCTACAAGGCGGCTGACGACGATACCGTCAAGGGCTTTAAGGTCGCCGCGCCCGATGGCGAGCAGACGGCCTATATCGAGTCGGAGTTTATCGAGAACTCCAATAACAACAAGAACCAGGCGCTTCTGTTTAACTCGATCGCCATGCAGTGTGACATTCTGGACAATCTGTACGATAACTGGAATGTGGTCCATAGCCTCAATAACTCTACGATTCGCGGCTGGCTTATGGCTTGGAAGCGTAACGGCGACGTGAGCGCCCATATGAAGCTCATCCGCACGATTCGTTCGCTCAAGAGCTATAAGATCGAGTGCGAGATGTTCGGACAGGTCTTTAAGACCGATGCGTGGAAGGCGGCCGGCCAGGCGTTTCCCGCGGCGACCCAGGGCATCGGCATCTTTACCGGCATTTACGGCGTGAACGATGCCAGCAAGAACTGGGAGAACGTGAACGTCCGTATGCAGAAGGTGAAGGGCGAGCGCGAGGGCTATGAGCTTCAGCATACGCGCCTGCTTGCCAAGCCCGAGAAGACCGAGGACGACTGGAAGTGCATTTACGCGCTGCGCGACGCCATGGAGAAGGCGCGTGCGTTTGAGGATCTGCTGCATCGCCAGCTCTGCCACGACAGCACCGATGTGGCGGTGGGCTCCATTATGACAATCGCCGGCGTGCTGACGGCCGGTTCGGCGGGTACCGTGGTGGGCGCTGCCTATGACGCGGCTTCGACCAGCGTAGGTTCGGAGCGCGCGATTAAGCTGACCAATGCCGAATGCGCCTACGATGTTGCCTGCGAGCAGGTGGAGCGCGCGTGCCAGAATCGTATTACGGTCAACTGGGGCGAGCTGACTGATACCGAGGTCTACAAGGCCAACAAGGACGGCTTGATCTCGGACGAGAAGATGCAGTCGATCTTCGAGGCGCGTTATCGCAATGTGGCTGCCAAGGCTGCACCCGACCCTGCGGGCGTGGTGTACGAGGGCCTGCTGTCCAATACGGTTGAAGGCGCGACGGTTGAGCTGTGGAGCGCCGACGATGCGGCCGGTACCAATGCAGTGCGTTGGGATGCCGAGGAGTATGAGCAGGACAATCCGCTTGCAACGGGTGCGGACGGTGCGTACAACTGGAATACGCCGACCGGCTGGTATCAGGTGCGCGTGACCAAGGACGGGTATGAGGAGGCGCGTTCGGCCTGGCTGCGCGTGCCGCCGATTCAGACTGAGGTGAACATTGGCTTGGCGTCGACGGCGGCGCCCGAGGTGGCTTCGGCCCATGCCTATACCGATTGCGTCGAGGTTGAGTTTGCGCAGTATATGGATGCGAGTGACGATACCCTGGCCGCATTGTGCGCGCAGGGCTTGGGCGACGTGACGTATACGTGGCTCGATAAGCAGGACGATCCCAATGGCAAGCCGCTGTCGCGCGTGCTGCGTATTCGCTATGCCGATGCGTGTGAGGTGGGCTCGACGGTGTCGTTTGAGCTCGACGGTGCTCGCAACTACGCCGGCACGGCCATGGCGCGCTGGGCAAGCGGCGAGCTTGTCGTGGGCGTTCGTGCCGACAAACTCAAGCTCAACGTGGAGCAGGCCGTGACCATGCTTGAGGGCAGTGACTTTGAGCTGGTGGCGCACGTGACCGATAAGGCGGGCAAGCCGTTTGCGGGCGCCAAGGTTAGTGTTGGGCTGGAGTCCTCGGCTATCTGCTCTGTCGATGCCAACCAGGCCGTGACGGGCGAGGACGGCGCGGCGACGTTTGTGCTGCATGGTGCTCTGCCCGGTTTGACGACGTTGACGGCGGCGGTGGACGGCACGGCGCTGTCCAAGCAGGTCGACGTTCGCGTGTCTGCCGAGGCAGTGCGACCGGCGCGACCGGTGGCGACGATTGGTGCGACGACGTTTGGTGCATGGTCGCCCAAGGAGAACTACATTACGGTGCCCAAGGGCACGAAGCTGGAGCTTTCTGCCGAGGATGGCACGACGATTTGGTACACCACCAACGACACCTGCCCCTGCCGTGACGAAGGCCGCGTAAAGTACACCGAGCCTATTGCGCTCGATAGCAACATGTATGTGCGCATTGCGGCACAGCGCCCTGGCATGTCGTACAGCGAGTATTCCGAGCGTCTGAACATTACGATTACGGTGACCGATGAGCCGGCGCCTGAGCCGACGCCCGATCCCGGTCTGAAGCCGGAGCCTGAGCCGACGCCTGACGGCGGAGAGCAGGGTGGCGGTACGGATGGCTCTGGTGGCGCCGGGGTCCCTGCGGGCAGTTCGACTTCGACGACGACCACGGTGACGACGAACAAGTCCAAGGGTAAGGGCAAGAACGGCAAGAAGTCCGGTGGCACGGAGCTTGCCGGCACGGGTGACTCCGCCGCGATGACGGTCGCTGCCCTGGGCATCGCCGGCGCAACCGTTGCCGCGGCCGGCATCGCCGCAACCAAGCGCCGCAAGCGCTAGGTTTTGGTGGCAGCGCCCGTCCTCGGCTTTATCAAGATCTCAATCTGTAACACCTGGCTGCCCAAAACGGCCCTAGATGTTACAGATTTAGATGAACCGAATGGCCGCTAACCTAACGTCTTGATCTGTAACACGTAGCGGGGAATTTGGTCTCTAACTGTTACAGATTGAGATGAACAGGCGGATGTTCGCACAATATCTTGATCTGTAACAACTACGAGGCTCAACAGGTCCTAACTGTTACAGATCGAGACAAAACGATCGACCAG
>DBGFLF010000110.1:0-3723 GCA_048528725.1 Collinsella sp. | reverse complement strand
GCAAGTGGGGCTGCGTGGTCACCGATTCGGACGGTGCCGTGCCCAACTTCGACGGCCTCTTTAGCGGCGGCGACTGCCAGACCGGTCCCGCCACCGTAATCCGCGCCATCAACGCTGGCCGCGTGGCTTCGGCAAATATCGACCGCTACCTGGGCTTCGACCACAAGATCAAGCTCGACGTGGAGCTGCCGACCGTGCAGTTTAAGGGCAAGCACGAGTGCGGCCGCTGCGAGCTGGGTGAGCGCGAGGCCGGCGAGCGTATTCACGATTGGAATCTGGTCGAGCAGGGCCTTACCGAGGAGGAGGCGCGCCAGGAGGCAAGCCGCTGCCTGCGTTGCGACCACTTTGGCTTTGGCGCGTTCCGCGGAGGGAGGAACCTGGAATGGTAGAGCTCAACAACTCCACTGTCAGCGACAACACCGAAAGCGGAGCACTCAATATGGTCAAGCTCACTATCGATAATTGCGAGGTCGTGGTACCCGAGCACACCACGATCCTGGACGCGGCCAAGTCCGTCGGTATCCAGATTCCCACCCTGTGCTACCTGCGCGATCTAAACGAGATCGGCGGCTGCCGCGTGTGCGTGGTCGAAGTCGAGGGCTGCGATCAGCTGGTTGCCGCCTGCAACAACTACGTGCTCGACGGCATGGTGGTTCACACCAACAGCCCCAAGGCTCGCGAGGCCCGTCGCACCAACGTGCAGCTGCTGCTGTCCCAGCACGATTCGCAGTGCACGAGCTGCGTGCGCAGCGGCAACTGCAACCTGCAGACCATCGCCAATGACCTGGGCATTTTCTATCTGCCGTATCAAAGGCATTTGGCGGGCGAGGGCTGGGATTTCGATTTTCCTATCATCCGCGAAAACGACAAGTGCATTAAATGCATGCGCTGCATTAAGGTGTGCGAGAGCGTGCAGGGCCTAGGGATCTGGGACCTGACCAACTGCGCCACGCACACCGCCGTGGGTACCCGCGGGCGCGCGCCGATCGGCAAGACCGATTGCGTCGCGTGCGGCCAGTGCATCACGCATTGCCCGACGGGCGCGCTGCGCGAGCGCGACGACACCGAGACTGTGTTCGATGCTCTCGCCGATCCCGACAAGATCGTGCTGGTGCAGATCGCGCCGGCTGTGCGTAGCGCTTGGGGCGAGGAACTCGGCATTCCGCGCGAGGAGGCCACCGTCGAGCGCCTGGCTTGCGCGCTGCGCCGCGTGGGCTTTGAGTACGTGTTCGATACCGATTTCTCGGCCGACCTCACCATTATGGAGGAGGGCTCCGAGCTGCTCGAGCGCTTGGGTGCTGCTGCCAAGGGTGAGGGTGACAGCCGCGGCTTGCCCATGTTTACGAGCTGCTGCCCGGGCTGGGTACGCTTTGTGAAGGCCCGCTATCCGGAGTTTGTCGACAGCCTGTCTACGTCCAAGTCGCCGCAGCAGATGTTCGGCGCCATCGCCAAGACCTACTATGCCAAAGTGCTGGGCGTGGAGCCCGAGCGTCTGTTTGTGGTGTCCGTGATGCCGTGCACGGCCAAGAAGGCCGAGTGCGCGCTGCCGAGCATGGTGGGCGAGGACGGCACGCCCGATGTGGACGTTGCGCTGACGGTGCGCGAGATGGTGCGCATGATCCGCGCGAGCCACGTGAGCGTGGATATGCTGGTTGAGGAGCCGCTCGATACGCCGCTGGGCTTTGGCACGGGCGCGGGTGTGATCTTTGGCGCCACGGGCGGCGTGATGGAGGCCGCCGTGCGCTCGGCCTATTACCTGGTGACGGGCAAGAACCCCGACGCCGACTTCTTTACCGATGTGCGCGGCCTGGACGGCTGGAAGGAAGCCGTCGCCGATATCGATGGTACCAAGGTGCGCGTCGCCGTGGCGCACGGGCTGGGCAACGCCGCCCGTCTGCTCGACGCGATTCGCGACGGCCGCGTGAGCTATGACTTCGTTGAGGTCATGGCGTGCCCGGGCGGCTGCGTCGGTGGCGGCGGCCAGCCCATCCACGACGGCTGTGAGCTGGCAGCCGAGCGTGGCCAGGTGCTCTGGGGCCTCGATGCGAAGGCGGACATTCGCTTCTCGCACGAGAATCCCGATGTCCAGGCGTGCTACAGCGAGTTTTTGGGCGTGCCGCTCTCGCCGCTGGCCGAGGAGCTGCTGCATACCGACCATCACGCCTGGTCGATGCCCAACGAGGGGGCGTGCTAGCGATGCGCGCTTTTGATGTTGAGATGTCGCGCCGGGGGTTTGCCTCGGTGCTCGCCGCGGGCGCCCTGTCGCTTGCGCTCGCGGGCTGTGGCGGCGGAGCTGCCGGTGCCGGGTCCGCCGCGGGCTCGGCTGCCGGGTCTGCGGCGGGCGGTTCTGCTGTCGAGCCGGTTGAGGTGCACGTCGCGTCGCTCAAGGGTCCGACCTCGATTGGCCTGGTGCAGTTTATGGACCAGGCTGCCGACGGTGCCACGGACAACGAGTTCGACTTTGCGATCAACACTGCCGCCGACGAGATCGTGCCCAAGGTGATTCAGGGCGATGTCGACATTGCCCTGGTGCCCGCCAACGTGGCGAGCGTGCTTTACAACAAGACCGAGGGCGCGGTGCAGGTCATCGACATCAACACGCTGGGCGTGCTGAACGTGGTGACGGGCGACGCGAGTGTGGCCTCGTTTGGCGATTTGGCGGGCCATACCGTCTATATGACGGGCAAGGGCACCACGCCGGAGTACGTCATGAACTACCTGCTGGAGCGCGCGGGCCTGACCGGCCAGGTGACGCTCGAGTTTAAGAGCGAGCCCACCGAGGTGCTGTCGGCCCTGCTTGCCGACCCGTCCGCCGTGGGCGTGCTGCCGGAGCCGTTCAAGACCGCTGCCATCGCCAAGAGCGAGGGCAAGCTGTCGGCACCGGTAAGTCTGACCGATGTGTGGGATGAGCTGGCAGGAGACACGGGCTCGCGCCTGCTGACGGGTGCGACCGTGGTGCGCCGCGCGTTTGCCGAGGAACATCCCGAGGCCGTGGCGGAATTCCTGAGCTGCCATGCGGCGAGCGTGAAGGCCGTGAACGCGGCGCCGGCGGACTGGGCTCAGGCCGTGGTCGATGCAGGCATCGTGGATAACGCCACGATTGCCGAAAAGGCGATTCCCGGGTGCATGCTCGTGTGCCAGACGGGGAAGGATATGAAGGCGGCGCTCGGTGGGTACCTGCAGGTGCTGGCCGATGCAGACTCGAGCGCCGTGGGCGGCAAGCTCCCGGCTGACGATTTCTACTACATGGAGTAGCTCGTGTGTGCGTTTGCTCGACACATGACAAAGCGTATGAAGGCGGTGGCGGCAGCAGGTGCCGTTGCCGCCTTTTGGCTTGCCGTGTGGGTCTTCGCGGCGGCGCTGGTGGCGCAGCCGCTGATTTTGCCGGGGCCGGGCGCTGTTATGGTGACGTTGCTGCGACTGGTGTGTGATGCCAACACGTGGGCGATTCTGGTGGGCTCAGGCGCACGAATCTTGGGCGGACTGGCGCTTGCCGCGATCTGCGGCGGTGTACTGGCGGGAGTCTCGGTGCGGTCGCGGACGTTTGCCCGTCTGGTGGCGCCGGCGCTTTCGTTTGTAAAGGCGACGCCGGTTGCCTGCGTGGTGGTTCTGCTGCTCATTTGGCTGGGGTCGGCGCGCGTGAGCATTGCAGCGGTCTTTTTGATGGCACTGCCGGGCGTGTATTTTTCGCTGGTCGAGGGTTTGGCACAAGTGGATAGGCCG
>DBGFLF010000109.1:0-2729 GCA_048528725.1 Collinsella sp. | reverse complement strand
CGTATCGCCGAGTCTGTTGAGCAGGCGACCGCGCTGGCTCACGGCAATGTAAACGTGTACATGCTGCCCGATCGTGATGCTCCCGAGGGGACCGAGGGCGAGCTGCTGGAGTATTCGTTGGCCTTGGCGTGCCCGGAGCATGGTCACTCCATTGACGATCTTCAGCCGCGTGATTTTTCGTTCAACGCTCCCTATGGCGCATGTCCTGAGTGCGACGGCCTGGGCTTTAAGAAAACCGTTGATGCCGAGGCGTTGATCGAGGACCCCTCGAAGTCCATTGCCGACGGAGTCTTTGGTAGCCTGTTTGGCAACTCGAACTACTATCCGCAGATTTTTGCTGCGGTCTGCAAACACTTTAAGGTGAGCACCGATACGCCGTGGGAGGACTTGCCCCCTCGCGTGCGTCGTGCATTCTTGGATGGCCTGGGCGATACGAAGATCTCGGTCGACTACCAAAAGCTCGACGGACGTCGCAGCCAGTGGGATACCAAGTTTTCGGGCGTTCGCAACATCCTGTACGAACGCTATACCGAGACGACGAACGAGAACACCAAGGCGCGCCTGGAGAAGTACATTCGCGAGGAGCCGTGCTCGAGCTGCCACGGCGCTCGTTTGCGCCCTGAGATGCTCGCCGTCACCGTGGGCGGCAAGTCCATTTACGAGGTTTGTTGCCTGTCGTGCCGTGAATCGCTCGAGTTTTTTGAGGGCCTGGAACTCACCGAGCGCCAACAGTTTATCGGCGGCCGTATCGTCAAGGAAATCCTGGAGCGCTTGCGTTTTCTGGTCGATGTTGGACTCGACTATCTGACGCTCGATCGTGCCTCGGCGACGCTTTCCGGTGGCGAGGCGCAGCGTATTCGCCTGGCAACGCAGATCGGCGCGGGTCTCATGGGCGTGCTCTATATTCTGGACGAGCCCTCGATCGGTCTTCATCAGCGTGACAACGAGCGCTTGATCAAGACGCTCGAGCGCCTGCGCGATATCGGCAATACCGTTATCGTCGTCGAACACGACGAGGATACAATCCGTGCCGCCGATTACGTGATCGACATGGGGCCCGGCGCCGGCGTCAACGGCGGACACGTAGTCGCGGCGGGAACGCCTGCCGATATCATGGCGTGTCCTGAGTCGATGACGGGCGCTTATCTGACCGGCAAACGAATGATCCGGGTGCCTGATGAACGGCGCAAGCCCGGTCGCGGCTGCCTTAAAATTACGGGCGCTCGAGCCAACAACCTCAAAAACGTTACTGCCAAAATCGAGTTTGGTACGCTTACGGTTGTTACCGGCGTGTCGGGATCGGGCAAGAGCTCCCTGGTTACCGATACCATTGCGCCTGCCCTTACGAATGCCATTCACCGTTCGACGCGCCCTGTGGGTCCATATAAGAAAATCGAGGGCATCGAGTGTATCGATAAGGTTATCGATATCGACCAGTCGCCGATTGGCCGCACGCCGCGTTCCAACCCTGCTACCTATATCGGCCTGTGGGATGATCTTCGCGCGCTGTTTGCGAGTACGCCGGAGTCGAAGGCGCGCGGCTACTCGCCGGGTCGTTTCTCCTTTAATGTGAGTGGCGGGCGCTGTGAGGCGTGCAAGGGCGACGGGCAGATCAAGATCGAGATGCACTTCCTTCCTGATATCTACGTTCCCTGCGAAGTTTGCGGCGGTAAACGCTACAACCGCGAGACACTCGAGGTCACCTACCGTGGCAAGACCATCTCGGACGTGCTCGACATGAGCGTCACCGAGGCGCTGGCCTTCTTTGGGAATATCCCGCAGATTAAGCGCAAGCTCCAGACGCTGTACGATGTAGGCTTGGGCTACGTGAGCCTGGGCCAGCCCGCCACGACGCTTTCGGGCGGCGAGGCGCAGCGTGTGAAACTCGCCAAGGAGCTTCATCGACGCCAGACGGGCAAGACGTTCTATATTTTGGACGAGCCGACGACCGGCCTTCATTTTGAGGACGTCCGCCAGCTGCTCGATGTGCTGCAGCGCTTGGTCGATGCGGGCAACACGGTGCTGGTGATTGAACACAACCTTGATGTCATCAAGGTTGCCGACCGCCTGATCGATATGGGTCCCGAGGGCGGTAACGGCGGCGGAACCGTCGTGGTTTCGGGCACACCGGAGCAGGTTGCGGACTGTCCGCAGAGTTATACGGGCAAGTTTTTGGCGCCGTTGCTCAGGCGTGACCGGGAGCGTCAGGCTCAACTTGATGCTCAATAAATAGGCGATTCAGTTTATGGGCGCCATCGACTCCTTGTGATTCGATGGCGCTTGCTGTGCCGAAGTGACGTATGCAGCCGAATTGGACATATACTTAATCCTTGCGTCCGAATGCGAGGGAAAGGATATGTCATGGCAAAGGCTGTAAAGACGCCAAAAACCAATGCGATGCGCGAGCTGGAAAGCGCCGGCATTTCCTATGTTCTACATACGTACGAAGACGATGGTGATGAGTCGGTGGGCCTGGGTGTCGCGATTTCGGAGCAGCTTGGCGAGGAGCCCGGTCAAGGATTTAAGACTTTGGTCTGCGTGACACCGTCCAACGACTATGTCGTGTGCTGTATCCCTGTTGCCGACGAGCTCGATCTAAAGTCCGCCGCGCGTGCCGCGGGGGAGAAGTCCTTGGCCATGATGCATGTGAAGGATTTGCTTGCGGCGACTGGCTACGTTCGCGGCGGCTGCAGCCCGGTCGGTATGAAAAAACGCTACCGGACGCTCAT
>DBGFLF010000108.1:0-1556 GCA_048528725.1 Collinsella sp. | reverse complement strand
GAAACGGTTTATCAATGTGAACGTCTTTTGGATGGAACGCGGTCGCCCCTACGCGCTAATGTCCTTGAATCCCTCGCCGAAGGCTTCCGTAACGTCAGCGACCGTCACAATGGCGTGAGGATCGCGCTCGCGCACGATCGTCTTGAGGGTATTGAGCTCTCGACGGCTCACGATGACCATAATCACCGGCTTCTCGGCACCCGAATACATGCCAGTCGCCTTAAACTTGGTACAACCACGACCCAGGCCATACATGATATCGGCAGCGATATCAGGGAACTTGTCCGAGATGATGAGGACCATACGGCGTTTGTTGCCACCATCGACCACGGCATCGATCACGTAGCCGCTAATGACCATCGAAAGGCCTGCATATAGTGCGTTTTCGATTGAAAAGACCGGAGCCGACAGCGCGCATACGGCAACATCGATCGCCATGACGGTCGAGCCCACCGGCAGCGAGGTGTTACGCGAGATGATTTGGCCAATCGTGTCCGAGCCGCCGGTGTTGGCGCCGGCGCGCAACACCATGCCGTAACCGATGCCCGTAATAATGCCGCCCCACATAGCGGGAAGCATCAGGTCCGCATCCGCCAGAGGCGCTACAAACGGGGCGAACAGATCGGTAAAGAAGCCCAGCAGCACAAAGCCCGTCGCGGTCTGCACCACGTAGAACATGCCACCTTCGCGCATAACGACCAGCAGCAGCAAGGCGTTCATCACGATCGTCTGAATACCAACGGGAAGCGATAGGCCGCGCGATGCACCGACCGCCTGGATAATGGTGGCAAGGCCCGTAACGCCACCGGCAGCAAGGCCGTTGGGAATCAAAAACAGGTCGGTCGCAATAGCGGCCAGAGCGCACCCCAACATAATCTGGGGCAGGTCGTGAAAGAAGTTCATCGAAAGAATGCGCTTGATGTCCAGACGGTATGCCATGCTGCCTCCCTCAAAAAAGCGCACCCCATCGGATGCGCTTTGAACTTCTTCTTGTATTCGATTCTACCGATTCGCCGGACAAAAACCACCCCTGCGCAGGGTTTGCTCTGGATACAAAACCACACCGCTCGGAGGGTTTTAATCCATTTCCACATAAACCCGGGCGGTTTAAGCAGACGGGGTCTCCGCGTCAGCGTTGCCGGTGGCCCAGCGATGGTAGCCAATAACAAACGGGTCCAGGTCGCCATCGTCAAGAACGGCCTCGACATTGCTGGTCTCCACACCCGAGCGCAGATCCTTGACCATCTGGTACGGGTAGAGCACGTAGCTGCGAATCTGGTTGCCAAAACCAATCGTGGTCTTGGGCCCGCGGATCTCATCGAGCGCCTCGGCGCGCTTCTCGAGCTCAATCTCGTACAGACGAGCCTTGAGGATCTGCATGCACGCGGCCTTGTTCTGGATCTGGCTGCGCTCATTTTGGCAGGTAACCACAATGCCGCTCGGGAAATGCGTCACGCGCACGGCGGAGTCGGTGGTGTTGACGCCCTGACCGCCCGGGCCGCTCGCGTGGTACACGTCCACGCGGATATCGTCGGGACTGATCTCGATGTCGATAT
>DBGFLF010000107.1:0-3847 GCA_048528725.1 Collinsella sp. | reverse complement strand
CCCGAGCTGGGCGACCTGCTGCTGAAGCTGAAGGCGGAGGGGTAGGAGGCTCATTTGGCGACAAGCGGACGGAATGGTTGCGCGAAGGATTCTAAGATCAGCAGCAGAAGACTGCGTTTGGGATCCTACTCAAGGACGCGCTGACACTCGCTGGGACCAAGCAGGTCAAGAGCGTGGACATCGAGATGGCTTCCATTATTGAAGAGCGGCTTACTAACATGATTCGCTGAACAGATAGGCAGAGACCCGTGACGCTGTGTGCGTCATCGTGCACAATGAGGTGTATAGGCTGCCAGTGGCGAACTATCCCGACGAGGTTCTGAGCAACTGCATCACCGAGATTTTCGAATACTTCTACGAAGAGGGATTTGGCGGCGTAGAGCAATCTGATTTTACGCGTTTGCAGGAGGAAGCCGATATGGCAGACGAACTTGTTTTTAGTGCTGGCGAGATAGTTTACGCCATGCCTCAACTGCCCAAAGTTACATCTGTGTCGCTGAACGGTAGCGCCGTGCTGGTTGGTTTTAAGGACGCTCCCGATGGGGAGGAGGTCCTCTTTGATTTTGACCCTCAGGCTGAAAAGGCTACGAAGCTCGACTATGAACTTGCAGCCGTTAGCGGGCTCCTCACGGGCGCGTTGAATATCCTTTGGCAGAAAGACTTCAACCTAGAGGGTGCCAAAGAGTGGGGCGACGAGAAGGTTGGCAAATTCGTTCTTACGATTGCCAAGTCTGCGGGTATGACAAAGGCGGATGCAACTCTAGAAGACGCTATTCGCTTTCTAGAGAAAGAGTTTCCTCTTGCCACGGACAAGCTAGCTGCTGAGTTTGGCGGCGGGCTCCAACATCATCTGCGGGATTTCTCGCACCACCCGAGCTTGGTTGGCCTTGCGTGTTCGATCCTCTCGCAATTCACGTGCAAAGGCTATGGTACCGATACGGCCGGCCGGTTTGTCGCCTTTGACCTGCCTGCCGCCGCCTTCGATCCCGACTGCCCTCTTGTAGGCAGGAACGTTCCAGAGAAGATCGCGTTTGGCGCTCTGTTCTGGGCGATGCATCTCGTGAGCGACATGGCGGGGTCTAGTTCAAACCCCGGTAAGGGGACGGGCATTCCCGGCGTCGTGCTGTCCCTGCTAAAGGAGCTCTCCTCCCTGCCTGTTTTTCAAGACATGCAGATTGCCTATAAGGGCGAGGATGTTCGCATTCAGCAATGGATCTCAAAGCTGTTTAACGGAACGGCGTTCAAAACCGAGGACGGCAAGCCCATTCGCTTCGACCTTCGGACGGAAGTCGGTCTTCTCGATCAGGCTTTAAGCCAGGTGCCAGCAGTCGTGGCCAACGAGGTTATCGTTCGTTGTCTCTACATGCTTTCAAGGCTCAAGGCCGAGCTAGAACGTTGCGAAGTGAGTGATGCCTCCGGCTTGCGCAAGCTCAAGGCTTCGCATTTCATGCCCTACAACAGCAGGGCCCTCACTCGCATGGTCACGGTTGCGAGCACTTCGTTCGTTCTGGCAAATCTGGCGACGGCAGCAGTTAGGGCGGGTATCGAATGCGAGGGGAACAAGGTCGTTTTCGCCCAGAAGCTCTTCATGAGAATAAACTACGTCGGAGTTGGACGCCTTGCGTTTGCCCTCCATGCTGACTGGGGCTATATGGCGGAGGAAATTTCCGAGGCCTGGGCTGAGCGCGCCAGGCGCCGCCAGGATATCTTCGATGGATTCCACTTTTATAGCCTAGATAGAGAAACGACGAGGATTGCCTTCTCGCTGAAGCTTGTCGCCATCAACTACGATTGCAGGAACGAGAAGAACGAAGTGCGCAAAGGGCAAAAGAGGAGCTGGGCCCGCGCGTGGCAGGATTCGCTCGCGGATGGCCTAGGCATTGATGCAGACGGCTACTTTTTGAGCGAGGAAGACGCGTACGGAGCCCTTGAGGCTATTTCGCGGCAGCGAGGCGGTAGGGTACGCGCCTTGCTGGTTGCGCAGGAGTTAGTCGAGTTTCGCCTCTATTCCCAGATGGGAGATGAAGAGAAGAAGGAATATAAAGGTTTGAAGGAGAGTGGATCTTGGGTTAAACACGAATTTCCCAGGAGACAAGACGCGGTTGATTTGGATGCCATACGTTCTCTCGAGAAACGTTGCGGGACGCGCTTCCGCGAGCTTTCAGGTACATTGCCAAAGCTTTTGGTGGGCGGCGTCATTGTCGTGGCGGCGGCCGTAGGCGCAGGAGGGGCGGCCGCGGTACTCGCTCCGGATATTGCTGTCGGTATCTTCGGAGGCTCGTTTGTCGGCCTTCACGGGGCTGCGCTTGTCAATGCGAGCCTTGCTGCAGCTGGCGGTGGGGCCTTGGCCGCCGGCGGCATGGGCATGGCCGGTGGCACTGCTTTGATTACGGGCGGCGGCGCCGCGCTTGGTCTATTGGGTTCCGGCGGCGTTGCCTTGGCGGCATCGATGGGGGAGAACTACGCGCAATTCGTGCTCGTCGAATGTTCGAGGCTCCTTGCTTTTCTTGATGTAGCAACTGACCGCTGTCCGCATGAAGGGGCCATTTTGGTGCGGAAGGCGGCCGAGGCCGTGCAGCGTAGCATCGCTGGTGTTGAGGAAGATGTCGAGAAGGAGAATGGAAAGGGGGACCGCAGGGATGACAGGTTGCTTAAGCAACTGAAGAAGGGTCTCAAGTATTTGTCCTCAACACTTGAACAGATCGAGAAGATGCAGAAGCGCGTTGGCGCCGCTGCTGAGCGCGAGTCGCTCAGCAGCTTGTTAGCATCGGGCGGCGAATAGGTCCGGGCGATCTGGCTACAATTCCCTGCCAGTATCGCCATCGATCAAGATGACGCCGTGCTTGCCCATCTTTTTGTGAGGCGCGATGAGCGCGACGGTGACTTGCTCGATGTCTTATTTGCCCTTCGATCAGTTCTTGTCAAGCTTCTTTAGGCGGGAGAGGCAGCGATCCAGAAGTCCGCTCTTGGCATATGAGGCAAGATGCCCGTAAGACTGTGGCAATGTCAAAAGACATACACAAGTGTCGGTCTTTTGATATCGGATGATTTTGGGGAGTGGCGTGCAACGATTGCGCGCCACCATGACGGCGTCAGCGTTTGCCTACGTTGTAAAATCTAGTGATATGAGCATCCCGGTTGCTTCAGCGCTTCGATGCTCTCGTCTTTAGCGCCCTCCGCTCAGTGGAGGACTGACTGCAAACGGCGTAAACAAGACAAGGGGGATTGCGTAAATGAAAGCAACCGAGGCAAATCTACTCGACCTTATGGGCGTGGCGAAGATGCAGTTCGTCATTCCTGTGTACCAGCGAGTTTACTCGTGGAGCGTAAAAGAGTGCGAAGTGCTTTGGGAGGACGTTATGCGAGCGGGTCGTGATGGCGTGTCGCACTTCGTGGGGTCGATGCTCTATATCCCCGAGTCCGAGAGCTCTGCCACGAGTATTTCGCGCGTGCTTCTGATTGACGGGCAGCAGCGCATGACGACGTTTTCGTTGATGATTGCAGCTTTGGCTGACTATTTGGAGAGCAACCCCGACAAGGCCGGCTTCCTTGGCGATCTCAAGATTTCAGCGCTGCGGAAGAACTACCTCTTTAACGATGATGACTACAACGGTCTGGCGCGCTACAAGCTGGTGCTCTCGCAGGACGATAAAGAGACGCTGTTCTCCATCGTGTCTGGATCTCCCGTGCCAGATGAGAAATCGGATCGGATCGTCGAGAACCATGCGTTCTTCCGCGAGAAGATGCACGGGAAATCATTCGACCCTGCAAGGCTTTGGGCGGGGCTAAACCGCGTGCAGGTCATCGACACTAAGCTCACCGCTGGCGTTGATAATGCCCAGCTCAT
>DBGFLF010000106.1:0-2687 GCA_048528725.1 Collinsella sp. | reverse complement strand
AAATTTCGACAAAAATATCCCCTACCGCGAGCCGGTACCTTGCCCGCAGCTAGAAACCAAAAAGAATTGTTGCGATTGCCGCCGGGCTGGCGGCGCGTGTTACTCGGGCTGCGAGCTCGATCGCAGACGGTTGATATCCATCATCAGATACAGGAGCTCCTCGTCCGAACAGCTCTGGTTGAACTCTTTCTCGAGGACGCGGTTGATGGCGTAGGCGCACTGGTAGGCCTCGGGAAAGTCGCGGGCGGCCTGCATGAACAGCGAGGAGTTCTCGGTCTGCGTGCAGTTGCCTTTAACAAGGCGACGGACCAAAAAGCGCAGGTGCGCAAGAAAGCGAATGTAGCTATACGACGCCGTGTCGAGCGAGCAGCCGAGCTGCTTTTCCACGGAATGAGTCACCTCGTCGAGCACGCGGGTGCTCTTCATGATGAAGTCCATGTCCTTGGCACGGCCCATGCCGTCGACCTCGGCGTTGACGATGTGGAGCGCGATGCTCGTAGCCTCGTTTTGGCCGAGCACAGCCCCGGTGTGTTTTTGCACGATGGCAAGTGCCGCCTGGCCAATCTGGAGCTCGCGCGGGTAGATGAAGGCCACCTCGTGCTCGAGCGGGTTGGACGCGTTGAGCTGGTCGTCGTCGCGCTGGACGGCAAACTGCAGGTGATCTGCCAGGATAAAGGGAAGGCCGCCGGACAGCTTGCAGCCGAGCTGCTGCGCCGCGAAGCAGGCGATATCGCTTGCCGCGAGCAGCACGTCATCGGGAAGGGTGCCGACCATGTCCTGCAGGCTCTCGGGGACGTTATAGAATTTGCGCTGGATGAGCGACTCGTCGGAAAGCTCGTAGGGCATGTCGTGGAAACCGATGCCCTTGCCAAAGACAACAACCTCTCGGCCGTCATCGCTGGCGGCGAGAGCAACGTTATTGTTGATCTTCTTTAAAATGAGCATGAAAAAACTCCTCGGACATCGGCGCTAGACGACGGGGCGCTATTCCTCGTCTTCTATTATGCGCAAGTGATGCCTCCCGAGGAGTAACAAACTTGTAAGCACGGGTGTGATTGTGCACGAAACTTGCACGCCGCGTAACCCCAGTCTACGTGAAAGTCCGCCGAACGGTAGAAAAACGCCCGCGAACGGCAAAACCACCACAAAGGAGACTGGCCCCTTTGTGGTGGTTTTAGCGACTACTCGCGTGGGATGCCGTAGGGGTTGTAGAGGTCTGCAAAGGCAAACGTGCTGGTAGTAGGGTCAAAATCGAGCTCGAGCACACAGCAGTTGCCGATACGGTTCTTCATTTTGAGCGGATCCACGCCCACGGTGCGCATGACCTGAGCCACTGCGGCGCCATGGCCCACGCACAGCACGCTCTCGTGCCCGGGACGCTGCATGAGCTCGGTGATGGTCGCCATCATGCGCTCGCGAAACTCAACCTCGCCCTCACCGTCATACTGCTTATAAAAATCACCGTAGGGCAGGCGCGGATTCAAATCCTCGCTCGCACCCTCAAACTTGCCAAAGTTCCATTCCTTAAGGCCTTTGACGCGCTCGTAAGGCTGACCGGGAAATGCCAGCTCGAGCGTGTCGCACGCGCGCTCGGATGTTGAACTGTAGGCATGGTCGAACGTAAGGCCGCGTTCGCGCAGCGTCGTGCCCACGGCCTTGGCCTGCTCGATTCCCAATTCGGTAAGCGGCGAATCACACCAGCCCTGCTTACGGCGAAGCAGATTAAAAAGCGTCTGACCGTGGCGCATAAAGCACAGCTTTGACATGGAACCTCCCTGGAAAGTGTTTTCCTATGCGATTATGGCACCTTAAAGCAGCTCCGAGCCAAAACCACCACAAAGGTGCCTGGCCCCTTTGTGGTGGAAATGACGTTTGCCCAGATAAACCTGCCAAAACAAACCTGTCCCTTTTTGGCAGGTTTTAGGCCAGATAATCTTGGATGAGGTCGCAGATGGCTCGGGCGTCGTTGATGTTGATGGCTCGGGTCGCAAAGCCGGCGTCGAAGGCCTGGCGTGCCAGGGCTTCGTTGCAGGCAAGGGCCAGCGTGTGGCCATCGACCAGGTCGAGTGAGCTCTTGCCGCGTAGGCGGTCGACACCGGAGCGCGCGACGACGATGTTGTCGAAGCCCTCGGTCTTGTAACCCTCGATGATCACCACGTCGACATCGTTGTAGCGCGACAACAGCTCGCGCGCGGGCATCTCGTCCTCCTCGCGCGTGTCGGCGTACTCCGCCCAGCGCGTGGCGCAGATGAGGCCCACGTGCTTGGATCCGGCTTGGTGATGGCGCCAGGTGTCCTTAGCGGGCACGTCGATGTCGAAACCGTGGTGCCCGTGATGCTTGAGCGAACCCACGCGCAGGCCGCGGCGGGTGAGCTCGGCGATAACCTTCTCGACGAGCGTGGTCTTGCCCGAGTTTTGGTAGCCGATAAACGCGATCGCGGGGACAGCCGGAGTGGGAGCTGCGGGCACGACGGCGACGAGCGCGCTCGCAGGCGCGACACCGTCTGCGGCGGCAGCCTCAACGGCAGCAACCTGACGTTCGGCACGATCCCACACGCCCGAGCGGCCGCCCTCCTTGTGCAACAGGCGCACGTCGACGATTTCCATGCCGCGATCGACCGCCTTGCACATGTCATAGATGGTCAGGCACGCGGCGCTCGCGCCGGTCAACGCCTCCATCTCGATAC
>DBGFLF010000105.1:0-2866 GCA_048528725.1 Collinsella sp. | reverse complement strand
TCAAGCAGGCGCAAAAGGAAGGCGCCACGGTGGGCGATATCGCTGCCGGCCTGTCCTACTCCGTCATCAAGAATGCCCTGTTCAAGGTCATTAAGCTGCGCGACCCCAAGGAGATCGGCAGCCAGGTAATCGTCCAGGGCGGCACCTTTATGTCCGATGCCACGCTGCGCGCGTTTGAGCAGCTCACCGGCGTTCATGCCGTGCGCCCCGACATCGCCGGCTGCATGGGTGCCTACGGTGCGGCCCTGCTCGCCCGTGACCGCGCCGGCGCCGACGGCGTCTCGACCATCCTTTCGGCCGAGGACATCGCGCACCTCACCGTGACGCAAAAGCATGTCCGCTGCGGCCGTTGCTCCAACAACTGCCAGCTCACCGTCAACGACTTTGGCGGCGGCAGGCGCTTCATCACCGGCAATCGTTGCGAGAAGGGTGCCGGCCACAAAAAGCAGAAGACCGAGGCTCCCAATCTCTTCAAAAAGAAAAACGACCTGCTCTTTAACCGCGAGGTGCTGAGCCCCGACGAGGCCCCGCGTGGCACCGTCGGCATCCCGCGCGCGCTCAACATGTACGAGAACTACCCCTTCTGGCACGCGTTCTTTACGCGCCTGGGCTTTAGCGTGCAGCTGTCCGACCAGTCGAGCAAAAAGACCTATCAGGCGGGCATCGAGTCCATGCCGTCCGAGAGCGTGTGCTACCCGGCCAAGATGAGCCACGGCCACGTGATGAACCTCATCGACCGCGATGTCGACTTCATTTGGATGCCGTGCGTGCGCTGGGAGCGCAAGGAGGATCCGACCGCCGGCAACTGCTATAACTGCCCCATCGTCATGAGCTACCCCACGGCGCTGGCGCTCAACATCGATGAGATTCGCGAGCAGAACATCGAGTTCCTGTATCCGTTTGTGCCCTATCACGACAAGACCGAGCTCAAGCGCCGCTTGTACCAGGTGCTCGCCGTCGACCGCGTGGCCGACGCCGAGGCCGGTCGCGGTCGCGTGCGCGGACCCAAGATTACGCGCTCCGAGGTCGATGCCGCCGTCAACGCCGCCTATGAGGCCGATGCGCGCTTCCATGAGGACATCCAGACCATGGGCGAGGAGGCCCTTAAGTGGGTTGAGGACCACGGCGGTCACGGCATCGTGCTCGCCGGTCGCCCCTACCACAACGACCCCGAGATCAACCACGCCCTGCCCGAGCTTATCTCGAGCTTTGGCTTTGCGGTCTTTACCGAGGATTCGCTTGCGCACCTGGTAAAGCCCGAGCGTCCGATCCGCGTCGTCGACCAGTGGATGTACCACAGCCGCCTGTACGCCGCCGCCCGTTTTGTGACGATGCGCAACGATTTGGACCTGATTCAGCTCAATTCTTTCGGCTGCGGTCTGGACGCTCTGACCACCGACCAGGTGCAGGAGATCCTGGAGGCCAGCGGCAAGATCTACACCGTGCTCAAGATCGACGAGGTATCCAACCTGGGTGCCGCGCGCATTCGCATCCGCTCGCTCATGGCCGCGCTTAAGGACCAGGAGGCCGAGCGCCTGGCCGAGGTCACGGCCGCGGGCGAGGCCTACGAGCAGGGTGATGCCGCGCCGGTGGCGCCCTCCACGGATGCCCCCGCGTTCGCGAGCCGCAAGTACACGTTCGAGGCCCAGCGCGAGAGTGCTTCGACCGCGTGGCCCAAGGTGCCCTTTACCGAGCAGATGCGCGAGGAGGGCTACACCATCCTGTGCCCGCAGATGGCGCCGATCCACTTTGACCTGGTCAAAGAGGTGTTCCGTGGTGCTGGCTACAACTTGGAGCTGCTGCCCTCGACCGATCACGATGCCGTCGAGGCCGGCCTGCGCTACGTGAACAATGACATTTGCTATCCGTCCATTTTGGTGACCGGCCAGATTATGGAGGCCATCGAGAGCGGTCGGTACGACCTGTCCAAGACGGCCGTGGTTATCAGCCAGACCGGCGGCGGCTGCCGTGCCACCAACTACATCGCGCTCATCCGCAAGGCCCTGCGCGAGAGCGGCCACCCCGAGATTCCGGTGATCTCGCTTTCGGCCGTGGCGCTCGGCGAGGACAACCCCGGCTTTAAGATTACGCCAGCGCTGCTTAAGCAGGCAGTTTACGCGGTACTCTTTGGCGACGTGATGATGCAGATGCTCTATCGCTGCCGCCCGTACGAGGCCACGCCCGGCGCTGCCAACGCACTCTACGAGGAGTACATGGCGCGCGCCCGCAAGCTGGCGCCCAAGTTCAACCGCCACAACTACACCAAGCTGTGCCGTGAGGCCATCCGCGCGTTCGACACTATGCCGCTCGTGGGCGAGGGTACCAAGCCGCGCGTGGGCGTGGTCGGTGAGATCTTGGTCAAGTTCCATCCTACGGCCAACAACCACGTGGTCGACGTGATCGAGCGCGAGGGCTGCGAGGCCGTGGTGCCGGGTCTGCTCGACTTCTTCCTGTACTCCATGAGCAACGCCGAGCTACAGAAGGACGAGCTGGGAAGCTCTGCTACCACGCGCGCTGGTATGCAGGCGCTCATCAAACTCGTGGACTGGATGCGTACGCCGGTGGAGGAGATGCTCGAGAAGTCCCGCCGCTTTGAGGCACCCGAGCGCATCGGTACCATGGCCGACAAGGCCCGCACGGTGCTTTCGGTGTGCAACAACATGGGCGAGGGCTGGCTGCTCACGGCCGAGATGCTCGACCTGATCGACCATGGCGCACCCAATATCATCTGCACGCAGCCCTTCGCATGCCTGCCCAATCACGTGGTGGGCAAGGCCGTGATTAAGGAGCTGCGCCGCCAGCATCCCGAGAGCAACATCGTCGCGGTGGACTACGACCCCGGTGCGTCCGAGGTCAACCAGCTCAA
>DBGFLF010000104.1:0-4062 GCA_048528725.1 Collinsella sp. | reverse complement strand
TGGCGCAACAAGTCCCCGATGTAGAACTTCAGCCCGAAAAGACGAAAATACATCGTGTTAAGAATGGAAGGGTCGAACAACTCTCTTTTGAAGCATTTGCATCCGGCGAAATAGAAGTAATGGATCCTGAGGCCCATCCTAAACAGCTGATTTCTTTCCTTGGCTTTGATTTTGATGGCTCCTACGTCCGCATTCGCCAATCAACAAGCGGAAGGTTTTTCAACAGGTTTTATAGGTCCGCCTACTCCATCGGCAGACTGGCTGATAATCCAGACAAGCATCCCAGCAAAATGAGGGTAACGGCTCTATATGAAAACTATTCCCCTAAGGGGAGCATTCCGGTTGGAAAACAATTCGCATCCGACCGTAAACGCTATGGGAATTATCATTCCTATGTTTGTAGGGCTCAGAAAGCATTTCCGAATGACCCTATCGATAAGCACGTTTCGAAGATTTACAGAAAGATCAACAAGGCAACGAAGCGAACATAAACAAGTCTTCACTTACTCAAAATCGAGTAGACTAAACCAACTTTGCGTCGACGCCATTCAATCCCTCCTTTCACCGACTGGCAAAACGATTTACACCTAATTTCGGGGATCGATCAAGGGTATTCTTCTTTGTCCATTGATTGATCTCGCTACACTAATAACTGCTGCCACCAGGCAATTTCCTGATGCAGTTTCCATTGGCTCTTGCGAAGATCGGAGCGGTTATGTTTGCTTCCGCGTTCCACACTAGCCGTCACTACATCCTGTTTACTGCCATGGTCTGCCTATGCGTTTTGCTGGGCGGGCCTTCTTATGCCGCGGGCGCGGAGAGCCTGTTCATCGCGGGCGCCACGTACTACGAGCCGGGCGCGTCGGGCCCCGGGTGGGCCTGGACCGACGCCGACCATCTGGAGCTTAACGGCTACACGGGCGAGGCCATCGGCGCCGACGGCGACCTGGTGGTGACGCTGACCGGGCAGAACACTGTTGTCGAGGCGAGCGCGCCCGACGTGGACATCTCGCGTTGCGGCATGGAAGTGTGGGGCGATCTGACGCTCCGCGGCACCGGGTCGCTAGTGGCCACGGGCTCGCAGTGCGGGATCTACGTGTCGGGGACGCTCGCGGTGGACGGCTGCAAGGTTGACGCGCGGGCCGACGGCGCCGTCATCGCGGACGCGCGGGTGGCCGGCGTAATCGCGGACGGTCTTGCCGTTCGCGGCGGTGGGCGCGTTGTCGCCGCGGGCGCGGGCTCCGGGGCGGGCGTGCACGCCTATGGTGTGTGTTTGCTGGGCGGGGCTGCTGGCGATGGCGCGGCCGGGCAGCTTACCGTCGATGCGTCCTGGCTGGATGCGTCGGGCACCGACGGCGGCGTCGCCTGTCTGGGCGGGTCGCTTGCATCCGCGCGCTTTGTGGCGCCTGCGGGCGGGGCCTTTGGCGCAGGCGGCGTGGTGGATGCCGACGGGTCCATGGCGGCGCATGTGACGATCGAGGCCGTGGATACCACGGCGTCGGCGGGGGAGACCGACGCGCGCGATGTGCCGGGCGATGGTCCGTCCGCCCCTGGCACTGACCCCGCTACCGGCGAGCCAGCTGCAGATCCGTCGACGAACCCCACACCGAAGCCCGCGGCCGCGACTAAGACGGTGACCACGACCACAGTTGCCAAGACCACGGTCGCCAAGGCCTCTAGGCCCAAGGCCGCCACCGCGACCTCCTTGTCATTACCCAAGACCGCCGACAGCCATTGGATCGCCGTGTCCCTAACGTTATTTCTGCTTGGCACAGCGTTCCTCACCACCTCACATTGTTGCTGATGTGGTGAGGAACATCTGGCTTAAATGTAGGAGTTCTGCAGACGCTTTAGAGGCAAAGCTTTCAGTGAAGGAGTGTTGCCTTTTTCATGCGAGCAATGCCGGAGGTGCTGGTAATGTGTGCCGGTGGATACTCAGTGCATGTGCTTGACCGCGCGCAAGTTTGAAGATAGTATCGTGTCAGTGATTAGGGTCCAGAAACTTTCGATGCCTGGAACCGGAGGGGAGCCTGCGGGTTCCCCTTTTATTTTCGGGAAGAGCGACGATGCCCAAAGAATTCCTTACCTACCAGCAGCAGATGGAGAAGCTCAGAAGCTCCGGCCTCAGAATCGAGGACGAAGAGGTTTGCCGAAGGGTGCTTGCGGACATCGGCTATTTCCCGGTCGTGAACGGCTACCAGTCGTTTTTCCGCGACCCGAGCACCCGGGTATACCGCGAAGGTGCCACTTTTGGAGACATCCTAGCGCTTTACGAGTTCGACGTCGAGCTTAGGGAGATAATGCTCGATGCGCTGCTCAAGGTCGAGGCGAAGATCAGGTCGGCGCTGGCCTACGAATTCTGCGCTGCATATGGCGAGTCCCAGAGCAAGTATCTAGACGCCCGCTGCTACGCGACGTCGAAGGGCGCGAAGCGTGTTCTCCCAAAGCTGCTAAACATGCTTGACTATATCGCCAACAAGGATACCAGCCACGAATACCTTGCCTACTACCGCAGGGCATATAAGAACGTGCCGCTATGGGTCGCCGTGAACGCCATGACCTTCGGACAGACTTCAAAAATGCTCACGGCGCTTAGGGACAGCGAGAAGGCCAAGATTGCTAAGAGGTTCGGGGTGGGAAACCCGAAAGAGCTCTCGTCGTTTATCCGCGTACTCGCCCTCTACAGGAACGTCTGCGCGCATGGAGAGCGTCTCTTCTCCCACAGGTGTCACGTCGAGATTCCTGACACGGCCTTGCACGCAAAGCTCGGCATCGAAAAGATTGGGCCGGATTACGCTTGCGGCAAGGTAGACGTTTTCTCGGCAGTGATCACTCTTCGATACCTCCTTCGCGACGACGAGTTCAAGACATTCAAGGCCAAGCTCGTCAAGTGCGTTAACGGATATTTGTCATTGGATGAGAGTATCGGCGAGGAGCGCCTCCTTGAGGCCATGGGTTTCCCGGCCGAATGGAAGAAGATAACTAGGTATAAAATTTAGATTCGACCCGCCTAAAAGTATCCGTTGCGTTCTCAATCGAGGTGCTTCGATCCAGGCTACGAGGGTGTTCGCTTAGATTGAGGGCTCACTTCCCCTATGTCCCCTTTGGGGGCAGTCACTGTTGCTATGCCTTGGTGCTATACTCGGAGGCCTAAGGAAGTGGTTCGTATGTACTTGAGCGATACTAAGATTCAGGAGCTAATCGACAGCAAGGTGCTTCTCAATGCCGATGCTTCGAACATCGGACAGGTTACGTATGACTTGCGCACCGAGGGATTCTACATCAACGAAAGCAAGCAATCCGAGGTAGAGCTTGGCCCCGGAGATTCGGCATTCGTCTCATGCGTTGAATGTGTTGCGTTGCCAAACGATTTGACCGCTAGCGTGCTTCTGCGCAATTCGCGCATTCGCCAGGGGCTTTCTTTGGATGCGCCGCTATATTTTCCCGGGCATGGAACACGGCTGTTCTACCGTGTTACAAACGTAAGCGGTAACACTATTACGCTCGATAAGTCTAAGGGTATAGCGCAGGTTGCGTTCCAGCACGTTGATGGCATGGTGGCCAATCCTTACCACGGCGCTTTCTCTGATGAGCTCAACTTTAACGGACTTGCAGATTATTCCGACGTCTATGCCGGAGAGCTTAAAAAGGTCGAGGACAAAAAGGAAGAAATCGCGAATATCGAGTCCCGTATCTATGGCAACGTCCTGGCTCTCTTCGCCATTTTCGCCGCGATCTTTACGCTCGTAAACGTCAACGTTGGAGGTCTGTCCTCCAATATAACAACCGTCAACTTTGTTGCACTTGACCTGCTGGTTATTGGCGGTTTTCTGGTCCTGGCGTCCGCAATCGAGACCTTCCTTGTTAAAGACAGGGAAAAGAAGGTATCGCTGCCTCTCGTATTGGGCATTGCCTGCATTGTCGTGGCAGTGGTTCTTGCATTTCGGTAAGTAGGGTGGCTCAAGTCGTGGGAGGCTTGACTAAAGGTACGATCAATTGCCCCTGAGTGAGGGTATTGGCTTACGCCAATACCCTCACTTTCTTTGAATAGGGCAATAGACA
>DBGFLF010000103.1:0-14525 GCA_048528725.1 Collinsella sp. | reverse complement strand
CGCTGGTGCTGGCGGCGCTGGCGGCGGCGGGGCGCATCCTGTTTGGGCCCATTCCCGACTTTAAACCGGTGAGCGCTATCGCCATTATCGCGGGGGCGACGCTTGGCCGTCGCAATGGTTTTATGGTTGGCGCGCTGGCGGCGCTGACCAGCAATTTCTTTTTTGGACAGGGCATGTGGACGCCGTGGCAGATGTATGCCTGGGGCCTGGTTGGCTATGTTGGCGGTGCGCTGGCGCATGCCGGTGCGTTTGACCGTGCGGATGGAACCGTGCGCATGCCGGCGCTGTTGGCGTATGGCTTTGCCTCGGGTTTGCTGTACGGCGTGGTGATCAACGCGTATGACATCATTGGATTTGTACAGCCGCTTACTTGGGCGGGTGCCGTGGCGCGTCTTGTCACGGCAGTGCCGTTTGATATCACACACGGCCTCGCGACCTGCGTGTTCTTGGCTGCCTTGTACAAGCCTTGGTGCCGTCGCATTAACCGTGTCGTCGTGAAATACGGGCTGTAAGGCATTTCGCGTTCCCTCACGAACTTGCGGTGGAATGGTTCTCGTTTTTGGCTATTTGCTGCCCAAACAGGAACTATTCCACCGCACCTTATAGGGGGAGAGGGGTCACATGATCTGTTTTCCTCTGTCCCCTAGAGGAATTACTTGGGGCTAGAGCTCTAGCGTGAGGGTGACGGGGCAGTGGTCGCTGCCGAAGATGTCGCCGCGGATGCCGGTGTCGCGTACGTTGTCGGCGATTGCGTCGCTTACCAGGAAGTAGTCGATGCGCCAGCCGGCGTTGTTCTTGCGGGCATTAAAGCGGTAGCTCCACCAGCTGTAGACGCCCTCGACGTCGGGGTTTGCCGCGCGCCAGGCATCGGTAAAGCCGGCGTTGAGCAGCTCGGTAAACTTGCCGCGTTCCTCGTCCGAAAAGCCTGCGTTGCCGCGGTTGGACTTGGGGTTCTTAAGGTCGATCTCCTCATGCGCCACGTTAAAGTCGCCGCAGGTTACGACGGGTTTGCCGGTCTCGCGCTCGAGCGCGTTCAAAAAGCCGCGGTAGGCATCGTCCCAGGCCATACGCACGTCGATGCGCGCGAGCTCATTTTGTGCGTTGGGCGTGTAGACATCCACAAACCAGAATTTGTCGAACTCGAGCGCGCAGACGCGGCCCTCGGTTGCGGCTTGGGCGACGAGCACGGCCGCCTCGCCTTCGCCGGCGTAGGGCAGCAGCGCATCGGCGCGCAGTACGCGCAGCGGCTCCTGGCGGCTAAAGACCGCGGTGCCCGAATAGCCTTTACGCTCGGCGTAGCTCCAGGTTTGGTGATAGCCGGGCAGGTCAATATCGACCTGGCCCTCCTGCAGCTTGGTCTCTTGCAGCGCCAAGATATCGACGTCGAGTTCTTGCGCGATCTGGATAAAGCTCGGGTCCTTTTTGAGCACGGCGCGCAGGCCGTTGACGTTCCACGAGGCGAAAGTGTAAGTCTGAGGCATGGTGTCCTTTCGACGGGGTTGGCAGGCTTAAGATTAGCGCAACAGGGGCGGGGTGGGATCCGCGCATGCTGACTTAAAGGCCGCATGCTGGGACGTCGCTCAACGCTGCCCGACTAACAAGGACGGAGGACTCATATGACGCAGGCAATATCGGACCCCAGGCAGGCCTCCGCCGCGCTGGCGGATCTGTTTGACACCCACAAGCGCGTGGTCTTCTTTGGCGGCGCTGGTGTTTCTACGGCAAGTGGCATTCCCGATTTCCGCAGCGTGGACGGCCTGTATCACCAGCAGTTTGCCTATCCGCCCGAGACCATGCTGTCGCATAGCTTTTACGAGGCGCATCCGGCGGAGTTCTTCGACTTTTACCGCACCAAGATGATCGCGCTTAACGCTAAACCCAACCGCTGCCACACCAAGCTGGCCGAGCTGGAGCGCGCCGGTAAGCTTGATGCCGTGGCGACGCAAAATATCGACGGCCTGCATCAGATGGCCGGCTCACAGCGAGTGTTTGAGCTGCACGGATCGGTCCATCGCAACATTTGCCAGTCGTGCGGCGCGGTCTATAGCGCCGAGTGGATTTGCTCGCGCGAGCACGAGGATGCCGCGGGCGTGCCTGCGTGCCCCGCGTGCGGTGGCCGCATCAAGCCCGATGTAGTGCTCTACGAAGAGCCGCTCGACGAGCATGTGTTGACCGGTGCCGTTGCCGCCATCGCCGCGGCCGATGCCCTCATTGTGGGTGGGACCTCGCTCGTGGTGTATCCGGCGGCGGGCCTTACGCGTTACTTTACCGGCGATACGCTGGCCATATGCAACCTTGCTCCCACCGATCAGGATGCAAATGCCGACCTGCTGATTTCTTGCGACATCGCGGCCGCGTTTGCGTTCTAGCCCCCGCGCGCGGATACAATAGAAAGACTGAGTGCAAAGCGACCCCGCCGCCAGCTCCCCAAGCTCGGCGGCGTGGGCATTTTAGGAGGATGTTCATGGCGAACGACAGCAAGACATGGCGGTGCGGAAAGTATGAGCTCAGCTTTGACCGTCCGCGCATCATGGGCGTCCTCAACGTGACGCCCGATTCGTTTAGCGACGGCGGGGAGCACTTCGACCCCGATGCCGCCATCGAGTACGGCCTGGCGATGCTCGATGCCGGCGCCGACATCATCGACGTGGGCGGTGAGTCCACGCGCCCTGGTTTTACCCCGGTCAACCCCGACGAGGAAGCTCGCCGCGTGCTGCCCGTGGTGCGCGCGCTGGCCAAGGAGGGCGCCATCGTCTCGATCGACACGCGTCATGTGGCGGTTGCCAAGGCGGCCGTGCGCTGCGGCGCCTCGATCGTCAACGACGTGACGGGCTTCACCGATCCCAAGATGGTCGAGTTTGTTAAGACGAGTACCTGCGGCGTCATCGTGATGCATGCCGGCGAGGTCGCCGCGCCCGCCCGCACGCACGCAACGGTGCAGCTCGATACCTCGGCTGCGGCGTTTGTTGCCGAGAAGGCACGCGAAGCGGCTGCCGAGGCCGCGCGCGAGGCCGAGAAGCCGGCCCGTCGCCGTCGCGGCAAGTTGCTGGGCGAGCCCAAGGTTGAGGCCAAGCTTCCGGGCGGTGTGGTACAGCCCTCACTGCCGTTTGGCGAGCCGGAGCCCTCGTCCGAGCCTGCAACCGAGCTGGGGCAGGAGACGCCGGCCGCCGAGCAGGCTGCTGCCGCCGAGACCGTCGCGCCCGCGCCCGAGGCCGCGCCCGCAGCCACCGAGGTCGCATCGGAGTCCAATGACCACCTGGCAGCCATGATGCGCCGCAGCGCCCGCCGCGAGGAAGCCTACGTGCCCACCTCGCAGCTCCGCCGCTTCACCCTGCCCGATTCGGCGCCCATCATGCGCCGCGTTATGGGCTTTCTGTCCGACCAGGCCCGCACGCTCATCCATGCCGGCGTGTCGCGCGACCGCATCTGCATCGATCCTGGCCCGGGCTTTGGTAAGTCGGCTAACGAGGATATCGTCATCCAGCGCGAGACTGCCAAGATGGCGTCACTGGGCTATCCGCTCATGTGCGCCGTGTCGCGCAAGCGCTTTGTGGGCGCCGTCTCGGGCGTGACCGAGGCCGCCGAGCGCGATGCCGCTACGTTTGGCGTGTGCCTGGGCGCCATCCAGGCCGGTGCCAACATCGTGCGCGTGCACGACGCCGCGGGTTTTGCGCAGTTCCTGAACGGTTACTGGGCGGTTGCCAAGCCGCAGCCGCGCCGCGCGTTTGTGGCAGTGGGCTCCAACTTGGGGCATCGCTGCGACAACATCCGCGCCGCACGCGAGATGATCGCCGAGATTCCACTCACCTGCGTGTCCAACTCCTCCAAGATCTACGAGAGCGAGCCTGCCTACGAGACGCGCCAGGACGCGTTTGCCAACGCCGTCATCGAGATCAAGACCGAGCTGGCGCCGTTGGTGCTGCTCGACGAGCTTATGAAGATCGAGGCTGAGCTGGGGCGCGACCGCTCCAAAAAGGCCAAGGCCAACGGCCCGCGCACCATCGATCTGGACCTGCTGTGGATGGACGGCGAGACCCACGGCGGCAAAAAGCTGCGCCTGCCGCATCCGCTGATCGGCGAACGCGACTTTGTGCTGGTGCCGCTCGAGGACCTGATGCACGACCCGGCGCGGTTCTTCCGCTACAACGGTGTCGAGGTCAAGGAGCCCGAGGACCGCGTGGGCCATATCGTGGGCGAATTGGGGCGTATGTAGATGATCGAGATGAATGCTGTTGCCGCCGGTACCGAGCTTGACGCCGCGCGTGACGCGGGCCGCGAGGGTGCGTCCGCGGGCTGGTGCGCATGGAGCACGGGCGATGCCTCGCTGACGTTTTCGCTGGTCGTGCGTCCGGATGTGAACATGCATGCCTTCCACGGCCTGCCGTTTGTGGCGGCGATGGGCATGATGGACGCGCTCGTGGGCACGGCTTCGGCGCCGGGCCTGGGCCTTGCCGGTAAGGTGGGTATCCAGTGGCCGAGCGATATCGTGTGCGGTGCGCCTGCGTTTGAGACGTCGCTCGCGCGTGTTGCCGTGAACGGCGGTGCCGGTGCTGCGGGCATGTTTGCCGCGGTGACGGTTGATATTGAGCGTGCGGCGCTGGGTGAGCTTGGCGTGGATATGGCAGATGAGGCGCTGGTCGAGGCATTGGCCGCCGCCGTGCTGACCCGTGTGGACACCTGGGCGGTTGTTGCCAACACGCCGCAGGGCGCTGCCGGTCCGCTGGCCCCCGTGTTGGGCGAGTACTTCGACATGGTGCCGCTGCTGGGCCGCCAAGTTGCGGCGGTGTCGCCCAACGGCTTGCCGCTTGCGGTCGGTGTGTTTGCGGGCCTGGACATCTGGGGTCGCGCGACCATTAAGACCGATGCCGGCGAGCAGGAGTTTCCGCCCGAGGCCGTACGGATTCGCGGACTGTAACGCGAGGCGCCCGCGCTCAAAGATAGCGATGACAACAAGACCCTCCTCGGCTGTGCCGGGGAGGGTCTTTACGCGACTACAGGGTGGCATCGCGGTTCTATTCCTCAAAATTGAAAATATTTCGATTTTGAGGAATAGAATTAAGCCAGCTCGGCCTTTAACGAGGTATATTCGTTGCAGAGTCTATTCCTCAAAACTGAATAATTTTCGTTTTTGAGGAATAGCGATAGAAGACCGCAGGGAGGCACCAATGAAACTCATCAATAGAACGTCATATATGGACACGTTGACGAGCCTTATTGGCGTACCGGACATCAAGGTCATAACGGGCATTCGCCGTAGCGGTAAGTCAAAATTGCTCGAGGCCCTCCGCGATTACGTGGAGGCAAATCTGTCCAATTCGAATGTCATCCATATCAATTACAACCTCGACGAGTTCGAGGGCCTGCTCGAATATCATGCCCTGCTCGCCTATGTGAAAGAGCATCGAGTGTCCGACAAGCAAAACTTCCTGCTTATCGACGAGGTTCAGATGTGCGACGGCTTTGAACGCGCGATCAACAGCCTCCATGCATCCGAGCAGTACGACATCTTCATCACCGGATCGAACGCCTTTTTGCTGTCGAGTGATCTGTCGACGCTCTTTACGGGGCGCACGTTCGAGATCGAGGTTTTCCCATTCTCGTTTGAAGAGTATCGCTCCTATGGCGACGAGGGCGAGGTTGACCGCGACTTCGATGAGTACGCGAGAACCGGCGGTATGTCTGGCTCTTACCCTTATCCACTGCAGGAGCAGCGCTATCAATATCTCTCCAACGTCTTTAAGACGCTCATCGTGAGGGATATCGTGCAGCGGCATAACGTGAGAAACGAATCGGCACTGCTGCGCATTGCCGATTACATGATGGACAACGTCTCCAACATAACGTCGGCACGCAACATTACGGATGTTTTGAATGCGGATGGGCTAAAGATTACGAACAAGACGGTCGGCACGTACATGGGGTACCTGTGCGATGCGTTTGCCTTCTATAAAGTTCGTCGATATGACATTCGCGGCAAAAAATACCTTAAGAGCGGCGAGAAGTATTACCTGGCAGACCACGCGTTCAAATACGCGCTGCTCGGTACACGTGATATGGATTGGGGACGCGTATACGAGAACATGGTGGCAATCGAGCTGCTGCGCCGCGGATACGAGGTATACGTCGGCGTGCTCTATAAAAAGGAAATAGACTTTGTAGCAATCAAGCGAAGCGAGAAGCTCTACATTCAGGTGAGCGACGACATCAGCTCGGATAAGACATTTGAACGCGAGATTTCACCACTGCTGAGCATTGGCGACGCGTACCCCAAGATGATTCTCGCCCGCACGCATCACGAGGCCACGGACCGCAATGGGGTGCAGATCGTGGACCTGGCGAGGTGGCTGTGCGACGAGGCCTAGCAGAAAGCCCTATTCCTCAAAACTGAAAATCTTTCGATTTTGAGGAATAGGGCCGATGCGTTGCCTAGTTCGCCGCTCGCGCTCGTGCTCGACTTAAGCCCCTGTCCTATCCCAGCTCCTGCATGCGGCGGTAGATTTCGCAGATACCCTTGATGGTGAGCTGTCCGTCGACCACGTCGAAGGCATCGGTCGAATCGGCGACGATGCTGGCGAGACCGCCCGTGGCGATAACGGTGGCATCCTCGCGGCCCAGCTCGCGCTTCATGCGCGCGACCAGGCCCTCAGCCATGGCGGCGGCGCCCGTTACGGCGCCGACCTTGATGCACTCCTCGGTATCGCGGCCGATGGCGTGCTCGGGCGCCTCGAGCGGCACGCTGGCGAGCTTGGCGGCACGGGCGGCAAGCGCGTCCATGGAGATGCGGATGCCCGGCGCGATCGCTCCGCCAATGTAATAACCGTCCTCATCGATGACGTCGATATTGGTCGCGGTACCAAAGTCCACCACGATTGCCGGCGCGCCGTAGAAAGTCTCGGCCGCAACGGCGTTGGCGATGCGGTCGGCACCAACGGCCTGGGGGCGCGCCGCGCGCAGCTTGGTCACGGCGGCCGTCTGCGGCCCGATGACGATGGCGTCCGCGGCAATGCGGTCGGCCACGGCGTGCCACTCGCGCGAGAGCTGCGGCACCACGCCCGCAAAGGCGATCGCGTCGACCGCATCGAGCGAAAGGCCGTACATCTTAAAGAAACCCATCAGGCGCACATGGATCTCGTCGGCGGTATAGGAGCGGTCGGTGGGCATGCGCCACGACTGCACCAGCTCGTCTCCGTCAAACAGGCCCATGGCCGTCTGCGTGTTTCCCATATCGATAGCGAGCAGCATGTCTACTCCCGGTGTTGGCATAAAAGGACGCGCACCATTGTATACGCGCCGTCGGCAGCGCTAGGCTGTGATTCGTTCACGGCGATATGGGCTGAGGGTTTTAAATATGAAGGAATTATGCTCTACGAGATTTTCCTTGCCGTTTACCGAACTCCCACGTAATATTCTTTCTTGCGCACATGAGGCGCCCAGACATTGCGGGGTGGAGCAGTCTGGTAGCTCGCCGGGCTCATAACCCGGAGGTCGTAGGTTCAAATCCTGCCCCCGCGACCAAGAACTTGCAGCTCGTCGGCCTAGCCGGCGAGCTTTTTTGTTATTTCGTGACCGTGCTTTCGGTCCAATTCTCAACCTCTCAAACAACATCTCGATCTGTAACATCTAGACCCGATTTGGACGGCTAGGTGTTACAGATTGAGATGTTGAGTTCCCGCCCGGACGGTTTGTCTAAATCTGTAACACAAGGGACGGATTTTGCCGAGTTGTTGTTACAGATTGAGATTTTCTAGCAGGCGGGTTTGGTTTGTCTCGATTTGTAACAGGTAGGGGTCAAAAATGGGCCTAGCTGTTACAGATCTAGATTGTTGAGGATGGGTCGAGAGGAATATCTTGATCTGTAACAGTAAGACCCGGTTTTGCCGAGCAACTGTTACAGATTGAGACAAACCGACGGGCCGTCCCGCCCCATCCACCTGCCGCCACCTGATATTCGCCGATTTTCGTTGTGCCGCTGTACCCCCATGCCATATCCTCTAGACAATTACACGGCACCATCGCCGCCGCGCCTATAAGAGAGGAATGTCTATGACCGCACCTGCCACTAAGCTGCTCCAGCCCATTACGGTTGGCCCCCTTGAGCTCAAGAACCGCATTATGTTCCCGCCGCTGACCACCGGCTACGAGGAGCGCGACGGTTCCATTGGCGAGCGCAGCCTGGCTTTTTACGAGCGTCTGGCCCGTGGTGGCGTGAGCTACATCGTCATCGGCGACGTCGCCCCCGTCATGACCGCAAGCCCCACGCCCAAGCTGGCGACCGACGCCCAGATCCCCACGTTTAAGGCGCTGGCCGATGCCGTCCACAAGCACGGCGCCAAGATCGCTTTGCAGCTGTTCCACCCCGAGTACGACGTGCCCGGGGTCGGCCACATGGTCATGGGATCCATGGCCGCCGCCAAGGCCGCGCAGGAGGCCAAGGCCGCCGGAGACGAGGAGACCTTTGCCGCCAAAATGACCGAGTCCAACGAGATCCGCAATCAGGCCTACGCCAAGCTGCACCACGACATGCAGCACTTTGTGAACGAGGCCAGCGTGGAGCAGCTCACCCAGATCAAGGAGGCCATCGCTGCCTCGGCCGCTCGCGCACAGCAGGCCGGGATCGACGCCATCGAGGTCCACGGCGACCGCTTGGTGGGTTCGCTGTGCTCGGCCATCCTCAACCAGCGCACCGACGAGTACGGCGGCTCGTTCGAGAACCGCGTTCGCTACGCGCTGGAGGTCGTCGCTGCCATTAAGGAAGCCGCGCCGCAGCTGATGGTGGAGTACAAGCTCCCCGTGATCATGGAGAACCCCGACGGCACGCCGCGCGGCAAGGGCGGCCTGCAGCCCGACGAGGCCTGCGAGTTCGCCAAGCTGCTCGAGGGCGCGGGCATCGATATGATCCAGGTCGCACAGGCCAACCACACCGGCAACATGGGCGACACCATTCCGCCCATGGGCGCCATGCCCTACAACTGGACGCTGCCCGTGGCCGAGCGCGTCAAGGCCCTGGTCTCCGTGCCGGTGGCAACCGTGGGCCGCGTGGTTTCGGTCGAGGCCGGCGAGAAGATTCTGGAAGACGGCGCCGCCGACATCATCGCCTATGGCCGCTCGCTCATGTGCGACCCCGACATTGCGCTGAAGGCCGCCACGGGTGAGCCCATCCGCGAGTGCCTCAACTGCAACAAGGGTTGCGTCGATGCGATTCAAAACCGCAAGTACATTTCGTGCGTGCTCAATGCCGAGAACGGCGACGAGGCGACCATCGCCATCAAGCCGGGCGAGGGCGACAAGAAGGTCGCCGTGGTGGGCGGCGGCATCGCCGGCCTGGAGGCCGCGCGCGTGGCGGCCAAGCGCGGCTACGACGTGACCATCTACGAGGCGAGCGATCACTTGGGCGGCCAGATTGTGCTGGCGGCTGCGCCTCCGCGCAAGGACGAGATCATGCGCTCGGTCGAGTACTACGAGAAGATTCTGCCTGGTCTGGGCGTGAAGGTTGAGCTCAGCCATGCCGCTACCGCTGAGGACCTCAACGCCGCCGACGCCGCGATTGTGGCTGTGGGCGCGCACGACGTGGTCATCCCCGTTCCGGGTGCCGACTCGGAGAAGGTCGTCTCGAGCTGGGACGTGCTGGCCGGCAAGGTGGAGCTTACGGGCCGCGTCGCCGTCATTGGCGGTGGCCTGGTGGGCACCGAGACTGCCGAGTACCTGCTGCGGCGCGGCTGCGAGGTGGCGATCGTGGAGATGCTCGACAAGATTGCCGCGGGCGAGTCCGAGACCATTCTGCCGCTGATCATGAGCGACTTTGCCGAGCACAACGTGGAGCAGCACGTGAAGACCCGCCTGACCGCCATTACCGACGAGGGCGTGGAGGCCGTGCGCACCACCGAGGACGGCGCCGAGGAGCCGGTAAATATCGCCTGCGATTACGTGGTGATGGCCGTGGGCTCCAAGGCCAACGCGTTTGGCCTGGACGGCGTGACGGTGCCCGTGACCTGCGTGGGCGACTGCTCGGGCGAGCGCACCGCCGACATTGCGAGCGCCATCCGCACGGCGTATCACGCGGCCAACGAGCTGTAGTTGAGCATCGCGGCCAGGCGGGGCGGTAGCACGGATCCGTCTCGCCCGGCTGTGTCCCGTCGGGTGTCAACCGGTGCGGGGCCTGCAAGCGCAGCAGGTCCCGCCCTTTTTGTTTTGCTCCGGTGGATGGCAATGCGCGGTAATCATGAGGAGTGAGGGCGTCTACTACCTTGCAGATCACTCAAAATTATTGGGGGAGGGGTTAATAACTATATCCTCTATACCAAAGGACATAAAGAGATGCCAATTTTGTTGACAAGCGAATGACGATTAGCTGTGAGTCAGCTACCAGCGTAAATAATCGATAAAGAAATGTCGTAATTTGGTGCCAAATGCCCAGATAACGCCGCGTTTACTTTAATTAACTGCTTTGAGCAAACAGTAAAATGCTACTATCTAACTTGCACGTAAGAAAGCAGATTAACGGTTAAGGCTAAGAAGTGGCAGGTATGTCGGAAGCAACTAGGACTCGCACGCATGCGCCCGAGGTTAGACAGCGCGCCGTCGAGATCCTCCAAGAGGGGGTCGGTCATCGCGCCCTCGCCGCGGAACTTGGCATTCCCCAGGCCACGGCTCGTCAGTGGGCCCGCGCGTATGCTGTGGGCGGTGCCGACGCCGTTCTCAACGCCGGTTCGCATCATCACACCTATTCGTACGAAGTTAAGCTCGCTGTGGTCAAGGACCGCTTGGAAAACGGCTTAACGGTTCGCGAGGCCATGATCAAACACAAGATTCCTAGCGAGTCTTCGGTCAAGGCTTGGTGTCGCCAGTATCGCGAGAGCGGTGAGGCCGCACTGGTCGATAAGCCGCGCGGTCGCAAGCCGCGCGTTAAAAAGGCGGAATAGCAAACGGGATGGTGCGCCCACGGGGGCGCATTTTTCTTGCCGCGCCTCTGCTCCAATGCGGACAGACTCCTTACCCCGTACGCCTAAAACTCCCCAGTTGACCGAAAACCCGCCGCCGCTACTCCTCAATTGAGCTATAACGTTAAATAATTGCAGCGTTTTTGCATGGGGGAGTGATGGTATGACGCTACTGTATTTCCTTACCCTGTTTCCGCTGGTACCGGCGCTGGGCATGCTGCTCGCGCGCGGTGACCGCGCCCGCGATGCGGTGGGGCTCATAGGTTCCGGCATCATTATGGCGGTGACAGTTGTAGTCGCCGTCATGTTTTTTGGCGCGGGCCCGCAGAGCTTTGAGGTTGCCTCCGGCACCTCGCATGTGCTCTCGATCATCAGCTCCGCCATCGATGTCATCCTGTGCGCCGTCATCCTGTACAACGCGCACAAATATAAGAGCGTGCTTACCACGGTGCTCGGCATAGTCCAGCTGGTGGGCTCGCTCGTCTTTGCGGCCATGACGCTGCCTGCGGCCGAAGCCGTCACGGCGACGCCGCTCTACCTAGACTACATGAGCGTGATCATGGTCCTCGCCGTCGGCATCGTCGGCAGCCTTATCTGTATCTACGCTTTGGGCTACATGAAGGACTTCCAGGCCCATGACGAGCACGAGGCCGCGCTGCGCGGGCAGACCGCGCCCGACCGACGGCCGCAGTTCCTGGCGCTTATGTTCCTGTTCCTCTCGGCCATGTTCGTCATCGTGACGAGCGACAACCTCGAGTGGCTGTTCTGCGGCTGGGAAATCACCACCGTGTGCTCGTTTCTCATGATTGGCTACACGCGCACGCCCGAGGCCATCAAGAACGCCTTCACCCAGATCATCCTAAACATGCTGGGCGGCATCGCGTTTTTGGCCGGACTCATGTACCTGCACGTTAACGGCATGCCGCTGACCATCTCGGGAATGATCGAGCTTTCCGGTGCCGGAACCGCGCAATCCGCGCTGCTGGTGATGCCGGTCGTTCTGCTGTCGCTCGCCGCGCTCACCAAGGCCGCACAGATGCCGTTCCACACTTGGCTGTTGGGCGCCATGGTTGCCCCTACTCCCACGAGCGCCCTGCTGCACTCGTCAACCATGGTCAAGGCCGGCGTGTTCCTGATGGTCAAGCTGAGCCCGCTCTATGCCATCTACCCCGTGACCGGCTTTATGGTCACGAGTGTGGGTGCCATCACGTTTTTGCTTGCTGCCCTCATGGCCATCTCGCAGAGCAATGCCAAACGCGTGCTCGCGTACTCCACCATTTCCAACTTGGGCCTCATCAGCGCCTGCCTGGGTGTCGGCGCGCCCGAGGCCGTATGGGCGGCCATCTTCCTGATCCTGTTCCACACGGTGGCCAAGTCGCTGCTGTTCCTGTGCGTGGGCACGGCCGAGCATCATATCGGCAGCCGCGATATCGAGGACATGGACGGTATGTTCAGCCGCATGCCGCACCTGACGCGCCTGATGATGCTGGGTATTATGGGCATGTTCGTGGCGCCGTTTGGCATGCTCGTGTCCAAGTGGGGCGCCCTGGTGGCGTTCGCGCAGACCGGCAACGTGCTCATGATCATGGTGCTGGCCTTTGGCTCGGCCGCGACATTTTACTTCTGGGGCAAGTGGCTTGCCAAGCTTTCGGGCGTCGACCCCACGGCTCAAAACGTTGAGGTCAATGTCCATAAGACCGAATGGATGGCGCTCAATACCATCGCCGCGCTGCTGATTCTGTGCTGCGTGGCCTTCCCGCTCATCTCGAGCGGTCTGGTGTCGCCTTACTTGGCCATGGTGTTTGGCCGCGTGCCGTACGTTATTGGCAAGGACGCCATGTATCTGATGGTGGTTATCGTGGCGTTTATCGCCGTGGTGCTGCTGACGTCGTTCCGCGTGAGCAATAAGCCGCACGTCAACGTGTACCTTTCGGGCGTGGGAACCGACAAATATCGCCATTTCCGCGGCTCGATGGGACACGAGGTGAAGGCCGAAAAGCGCAATTGGTACTCGGAGGACGCCCTTGGCGAGAAGCGTATTGGCCCCGCGGGTAGCGTCGTGTGCTGCAGCATTATCTTGTTTGCCCTGCTGTGTTGCGCGTGGATTGGGCCCGAGCGACTTGCCATGAGTGCGCCCTCGGTGCTGCGCGGCAAGTATTTCGAAGGCTCGGGTGTCGTGGGCATCTTTATTGGTACCGTGGTGTTTGCCTTGCTGGCGCCGCTTGTGGGCGGCCTGATCGACGGCGTTGACCGCAAACTTTCGGCCCGCATGCAGGGCCGTGTGGGTCCGCGCCTGCTCCAGCCTTTCTACGACGTTGCCAAACTCCTGCGCAAGGCCCCCGCCAGCGTAAACACCATGGACGATACCTATATGGCGTGCGCACTCATCTTCACCGTCGTGGGCGGCGGCATCTTTGTGTCGGGTTCCAACACGCTGTTGTGCGCCTTTATGGTTACGCTCGCCGCGATCTTTGTGGTGCTGGCGTCCGCCTCGACGCAAAGCCCGTTTGCCCAGGTTGGCGCCGACCGTGAGCTGCTGCAGGTTATGAGTTACGAGCCCGCCGTTCTGCTGATGAGCGTGGGCCTGTACCTTGCCACCGACAGCTTTGATTCCATCGCCGTGACGGGGCAGTCGGCGCCCATCATCGTGTACAGCGCGCCCATTTTCCTCGCGTTGCTCGCGGTGCTTACCATCAAGCTGCGCAAGTCGCCGTTTGACCTTTCGTATTCGCATCACGCGCATCAGGAGATCGTCCAGGGCGTCGCCACCGAGATGAGCGGCGGTACGCTGGCCAAGATGACCCTTATGCACTGGTGCGAGACCGTGCTGTTTTTGATGTGGGTGGGCATGTTCTTTGTTTGGGACAACCCGGTGAGCTGGGTGGTCGCCCTGGTCGTGATGGTCGCGACGTATTTTGTCGAGGTACTGATCGATAACACCTTCGCACGCAGCACCTGGCGCAGCTGCTTTAAGCTCGGATGGGGCGTGGCGCTGGTGTTTGGCCTGCTCAACCTTATGCCCATCCTCGTCGACGTGTTTATTTAGGAGGCGGCATCCATGGATCATAAAATGTCGCGCTCGCCGTGGGTTATTCATTACGACGGCTCGAGCTGCAACGGATGCGATATCGAGGTGCTGGCCTCGCTCACGCCGCTGTTCGATGCGGAGCGCTTTGGCGTGGTCAACACCGGCAACCCCAAGCATGCGGATATCTTTTTGGTGACGGGGTCGGTCAACGCCCAGAACCTGCCCGTCGTGCGCCAGATCTACAACCAGATGCTCGAGCCCAAGTGCGTGGTGGCCTGCGGCATCTGCGCGTGTTCGGGCGGCGTGTTCCGCGATGCCTATAACGTGATCGGCGGTGTGGACCGCGCGATTCCCGTGGACGTGTACGCGCCCGGATGCGCCATTCGCCCCGAGACCGTGATCGATGCCATCGTGGAGGCGTGCGGCATCCTGGACCAGAAGGAGGCCGTGATGCGCGCCGGCGGCGATCCGCTTACCGTGGGCGGTGCCGCTGCCTGGGACGGTGGCGTTGAGCTGGGCGAGGACGGGTTTGTGGCCGTTGCGGGGGCTGACGGTGCCGG
>DBGFLF010000102.1:0-7256 GCA_048528725.1 Collinsella sp. | reverse complement strand
CGTCGACGATCTTGACCTCGCCGTTGGTGACCACGTACTGCTTATCACGGTGGAACATGTACTGGGCCTTCAGCGCCTGCTGCAGGTGGTTGACCAGCTGGCCGGAGAGATCGGCATAGATGTCATCGATACCCAGGCGGCGCTCGATCTTCTTAAGACCGCGCTCGGTGGCGGCGATGGTGTGCTTGGCCTCGTCCATGACGTAGTCGCCCGTGGGTTCAACGTCCTCGGTGGCGGTGAGCATGTCGTGCGACACGTCCTCACCGCGCTCCAGGCCGCGCACGGCGCGCGCGAAGTCCTTGTAGGTGCTGGCGGACTTAGTGCCGGCGCCCGAGATAATGAGCGGCGTCCTGGCCTCATCGATCAGGATGGAGTCGACCTCGTCGACGATGGCGTAGTTGTGACCGCGCTGCACGCGCTGCTCGGGACGGGTGACCATGTTGTCGCGCAGGTAGTCGAAACCGAACTCGGAGTTGGTGCCGTAAGTGACGTCTGCCTGGTAGGCCGGGCGCTTGAGCTCGAGCGGCATGTTGTTCTGGAGCAGACCGACGGTCATGCCCAGGTACTTGTAGATGCGGCCCATCCACTCGGAGTCGCGCTTTGCCAGGTAATCGTTGACGGTAACGACATGCACGCCCTTGCCGGCGATAGCGTTGAGGTAGCCGGCCAAGGTGGAGACGAGCGTCTTGCCCTCGCCGGTCTTCATCTCGGCAATATGACCCTCATGAAGCGCCATGGCGCCGATGAGCTGTACGTCAAAGTGGCGCATGCCCGTGATGCGCTTGGAAGCCTCACGCACGGTGGCAAAGGCCTCGGGAAGCATGTCGTCGAGCGACTCGCCGTTGGCGTAACGCTCGCGGAACTTATCGGTCTGGGCGCGGAGTTCCTCCTCGGTCATCTTCTCAAACTGGGGCTCAAGACCGTTGATCTGGTCGACGATCTTGTAGTAGCGCTTAAGGTCCTTATCGGATCCAAAGGACAGCAGCTTTGACATGAATCCCATGTGGTTTTCCTTTTTGGCCATCGCCCACGCCGTGCAGCTGCGGACGAGTTAAACACAGATGATTTTACTTTAGCCAAACAAGGCGCGGCCTATACGGTCGAGCTCGACCGCCACGTAATAACTACGACCAACCTGCCACAATGGGACAGGTTAATTTTGGCAGGTCTATCTGGGCAAACGCCGCCTCTCTGCCATGTGGTGCCATGGGGACAGGTTAGTTTGCACTAATTTAAAAAGAAAAAGGGCCGCGCACCCAAATGGATGCACGGCCCTCATGCCATGAATGCGAGCGATTCCGCGGCGAGCTATTTACTCAGCAGCCTCGGTGGTCTCGGCCTCGGCAGCGGCCTCCTCGACGGGAGCCTCTGCGGGAGCCTCGGCGGCCTGCTTGGCAGCCTCCTCGGCAAACTTAGCAGCACGCTTAGCCTTCTCGGCAGCCTTAGCCTCAGCGGCGGCCTTGCGAGCGGCCTCGGCCTCAGCAGCCTTGGCGGCCTTGGCAGCCTTGGCCTCCTCGGCCTTCTTGAGCTGGGCGGCAGCGGCGCCACCGAACTTGTCGGCGAAGCGCTGGACGCGTCCACCGGTGTCGACGAACTTCTGCTGGCCGGTGTAGAACGGGTGGCACTCGTTGCAAAGCTCGACCTTCATCTCAGACACGGTAGCGTGCGTCTTGAAGGTGTTGCCGCAGGAGCACGTCACCGTGCACTCGACATACTGGGGATGGATACCCTGCTTCATGGTAGGACTCCTTATTGGTCAGGCGCTGGTTACCGATCAGCGCATAAGGCGTCTTGGTTTCCGACCAAGACAACAAACTCGGCTATGGTACCACGGCGCCGCGCGTCCCACAAAAGGTTCACGGTCTTTTCGGAACGACACGAACTGGCCCTTGAATATCAACTATCATCCGAACACTCCCCCACATTCATCCTTCGTATGTATCGAGGTATTCCTGCTTGAGCGTCTGCGAGGACGACTTGATCTTTTCCACGAGTGTGCCGGCTTCGATGAAGTAGAACGAGTTGGTAAGGTCTGCCAGGTCGTCGAGTAGATGGCTTGAAATGAGCACGCTGCGTCCCCGCGCCACTTCGCTGCGCATCGCGTCGCAGGAGGTTTTCCGTTTTCCCGGATCGAGGCCGTTCAGCGGTTCATCGAGGATGAGGTACGGGCAATCGGTCGCTATCGCCATGGCAAGCTTTACCTGCTGCTTCATTCCTGTCGAGAGTTTACGGGTCGGCTTGTCGAGATATGGGGAGATTCCGAGGGAGTCGCAGAGCGAGTCGATGTCGGCGGCCGATTTCCACGCCTCCCTAACGAAAGCAAGGTGCTCGATGGCCGATAGCGTGGGATAGAGATCCGCGCTGCCCGAAGAGCTCAGGTAGACGAGTTCTGCAAATTCGGCTGATCGACGTTGGCAGATTCCGTCTGCCAACAGGCTTCCCGAGCGGATGCGGGTGGGAAATTGGCCCGACAGCGCTTCAAGAAGGGTGGTTTTCCCCGAGCCGTTGGGAGCGACGAGCCCCGCCGCCGTTCCCGGGCCCAAGGAAAGCGATCCGATCGAAAGTATCGTCGTGCTCCCGTATCCCACGCTCACGTCCAGGAGCTCAAGCCCATGGTGCTTTTTAGCGGGTCCAGCCTGTTTGGGCGAACGCGTCACAACGGCGCCGACCGCGAAAAGGACCGCGACGTATACCAGGGCCACGGCAAGCATCGATGCGCCGCCCGAACCGGAGCCAATGAATTCTGTCGGGAAGCATCCTACGTAACCCGTTGCCTCGATAGGCGAGAACACGGCCAGCGGCAGGAGCTCGAGCGCGGCATTATGCCCCAGTGCCGAATCGGACAATAACGGGAATGCCGGGGCCGCGACAAGCAGCGCGGAGGTAAGGGGGCCCGCGAAGACGCGCCTCGTTGCGGTCGATAGGACGACGGAACAAACGGATATCAAGGTTCCGCCCGCGAGCAGCGCGAGAAGCAGGGTCGTGAAGACGTCTCCCGCGGTCGTGGTAGTGAGCGCGCCGTCATGGAAGAAGGCGATCGGGTACCCGATCTGCCCGAATCCGTTTAGGGCCAAGGCGCAAATGCTCCCGGGTGCAAGGCCGGCGAGGAGCATCGCGGTCCCCGCGCCAATTATCGAAAACACGGTTTGGATAAGGCGCCGGAATTTGGGCGCGGGCGCCTTCGCCGCCAGGGTCGCAGGCCTTGTGGCGCCGAGCACGAGTATCGACGAGAGAAGGAAGGGGATGAAGGGAAGGAAGGACGGCGCCGTGGCAATGGCGTAAGGCAGGAAGGAAAGGAACGGCAGGTCGTTTGCGGAGGCCGGGATATCCGTGATGCCGGAGCTGCTCAGAGCGCGGCAATACGCGAGGTCTGCGTCATTGGTCTCTCGGTCTCCCACGATGGACCCGGATTGGAAGCCTTCGTCCATGAGCGCGTAGTAGCTCTCGGCAGAATCGAGAAAGGCGGCGTCGGTTTGAGCGGCGAGGGCGGCGTTCGCATATCTTGCAAGCTCCGCGTCAGCTTGCTGCTCTGGCGATAGGTCTATGCCGCTGGCCTGGGGTGCGCGCGTATTGAATGCGTCGACAAAGCCCTGCATGCCCTGCTTCATAAAGAAGGGCCCGTAGATGGGTGAATTGAACGCGATGGGGACGGAGAAGGCTGCGGCAAGAACGAGCGTACAAATCCATACGGCCCTGTCTCTTAGGATTAGTTTGAGAAGAAGTCGACAGTACATTTGGAAGCACCTACGTTCCTCAAAGCATCGTTAGATTAATAATGACAGACCGAATGAAGATACGTGCGACGGGGGCGAGGCGAATGGCTGAGCGGTATCGATATGCGGGTTCAACGGTATCACATTGACCACATAGATTTTTAACTTGCATTTCTACCCGCCTTTTTCGTAGAGTCGCCGATACGTGCTTAGCGCACCCTCGGCGCGTCCGGCAGGCTTTGCGAAATGGGATCCGGGAGACTTCGGCGCAGCATCATCTTTCGGAATGCTTCTAATGAGCTTCCCATCCCTCAAAAACAGAATCTCATCGCACAGCCTATCGACCGAATCCAAGATGTGGGATGACATGATGATGCACGTACCGGAATCGGCCAGCTTCCTGAGAATCCCGGAATGCAAATCCACCCTGCTGGGGTCGAGCGCGTTCATGGGCTCATCCAATAGGAGGTACCGCGCACCCGTCGCATACGCAATCGCCAAGGTAAGCTGCTGCTTCATACCCTGGCTCAGAGTACGGACCCTCATCTTCGCGAACTCGCCTATCTGCGTTTGCTCCACTATCTCCTCGATATCGCGAGCATGCGGCCACATATCGCAAACCATCTTGAGGTGATCTTCCGCACGCAATCCGGGATACAGCAGCGTCCCCTCGCCAGGTGCATAAAAGATCATAGAACGGACCTCTCTCGCACCCGCACCCTGTACCTCATCCAGAACGATGCTCCCGTCCACGCGAGGACCCGGCAAACCTGCCATCGCCCGCAGCAACGTCGTCTTTCCATACCCGTTTGGAGCGACGAGACCGTAGATTGTACCCGGGGCAAACTCAGCGTTCACCGAATCTACGAGCACCTTCTTTCCATAAGAAATCGTCAGCGTTTGAAGGCCAATCATCGAGACCGCCCCCTTTCGATCTTTGGAACACTCAGGCGCACCACCGACGGAGATACGGCGCCCAAGACCACCAGTAGAGCGCCCGACGCGCAGGCGACCTCTCCAAAAGGCATCGCGTTCGTCCCTCGTCCAAGGAACCCAATCGTCCCCACCTGGGAAGCGGGATCAAACGAGGCGAATGGAGCCAGCAGCGCGGCGCCCACGCCCGCGCTTTCAACATGGGCGCTCAACGAACCCAACGCCAAGAGAACCGCACAAACCACTCCGGTGACAACGGGGTTGCGGCTAATCGCTGCTGCCAACGCAGCGGCGACGGAAATCACGCCGTATGCCATGACCAGCAACGGAATGCTACGTAACACCGCCTCCCCCACCGTGGACGTTGTCGGAGCTCCCGCTCGAATGAGAGCGACGGGATACTCCAATCCACCCGTGCCGTTCTTAATCGCGGACACAACCGCAGCGGGGACCATCGACACCAAAAGCAGTGCCGAGCCAAGCAGGAGAGATAACGCAACAGCCGTTAGAAAACGCATATGCGCTGTTGCGGGGACCTGTAGGAGCAGCAGGGAGCGATATTGCAAATGGATGCACGCGAACGACACGACAACCACGGGTAACAGCCAGAACAGGGAAGGAAGCGCTGCCTGGAGATACGATAGAAGGATTAATGGGGGCATCTTCGTACTTAACTCGTAAACCTTGGGGTCCGGCAAGCTCGCGATCGACTCGAGCAGAAGGGCGCGCGCCTCCGCACGAGAAGGAGTCTCCGGCTCGATTCCGATCGATTGCAAGAGGGTCGCATCTGCCGCGCCCAGCTCACCTCGAACGCGCTCGTACGTCGCGAGGCTTCGGAACCCCTCCGCAGGCGTGGGCGCGTACACGAAACCCGAAAGAGCGTCTCGCATGTCCTCCAGAGCTGCTTTGCCCTCGACGTCCATATTCGCAGCGTCCTGCTCTAGATACCGATCTATTGAACGGAGCTCCCCATCCCTATACCGAACAGCGGAAACGTCATCAGCGTCAGGAAACACCTCGACCAGAGCCGGGGCCAGCATCGTCGTCGACATTGCAATCGCGCATACGGCGAGGGCAGGAGAATGCAGGAGCAGTTTCCCCATCGTTCTTACGTATGCAACGGCGGAGGCACAAGCGCTCGAACGAGTTGCCGTTCTCGATGCGGTGAAGGAACCTCTCTCAAGACAAATTGGGGGCATCGGGCGCGCGCAGCCGCTCTTTCCAGCAACGCAAAGCAGGCTAATTGCCAGCACCTCGATCCCGATTGCGCATACGAGGGTAATCGCGCCACGCTCGAAGCAAAGTCCAGGCAGATTCACTATCTGCGTTGTCGGGTACGGGCTATAGGCGCCGACGGTCAACTCAGTGTTCGCATACGTAAGGGGATTCAACAGGGCGAACTCACGTAAAGCGATGGATCTTCCGTAATACCCGGGAACCATCGTCACCCCCATCAGGGCACATACGAACACGATTCCAAGCGTAGGGTTATTGGCAATCTTCACGGCAAGGTGAACGACAAGCGAGATGAACGCTGCCACCAAGAATTGCAAGATGGCCGTCTGCGCGAACACCAGCCAAGCCGGTTTGATAACCGGAGTCGCATATTGAACGTAGCCTATCGGATAGAACGGCGAGCCCGGGCCATTCTTCACAAGCGCGGCGATTATCCCTGGAAGATTGATGGCGAGGACGGCAAGCATTGCAAAAACACTCGCCCATACGCTCGATGCAACAAGTCTACCCAGCTCGCCCATCGGTGCCTGGATGATGAGCTTTTCACGTTTGTTAAGACGCGCGGCAAGGAACGAGACGGCAACGGCCGTTGCGGCCCATAGCAAGTACTCCTTCGATCCGTCATAAAAGGAGTACGCTCCATCCGATACCTGCAGAAACGGAAGCAGAGTAGAGAGCGGCGCCAAGACAAGACGCCCCGCGGCAAGAGGGTACAGAAGCGCGGGCATGCTTGATGAAGAGGTATAGACACCCTCCTCCCCCGCATTCACAAGCGCATCCGCATAGGATGCTGACAATTCCTGCTCAACACGGGTTATTCCCGACTCGAGGTATTCGACCCGTCCGTCGATGCCAGCCGCGCTCCTGAAGACGGGCAAAGCACAAAGAACCATCAGCGCAACAACGGCAACACAGAGCGACCTGGAGGAGATGAGCGACCTAAAGATTGCCTTCGAGATTTTGAGCATACGTATCACCAGCTCGTTTCAACACGATTCAGCTCGATGCGCGGGGTTACGATTGCAGCATGCTGTGATTACTTGCCGGCAAAGTCAATTTAACATAAACTGTTAAAAAGTATCCTGAGATTTTTAAATTCTTCGGAGGTTGTTATGAGTTCTGACAATCGCACTCCCCGGCTTCATTCCTTCCGTATCGCGTGTGCGATAGCCTCTACAGCCCTTTGCGTCACCGCCATCGCACAAGTGGCGTTCTCCTTAAAGCCAGCAATCGAAGTGCTCAACAACCCTGTAATTGCAGACTCCCCCGCGTATCCAGCCCTTGCGATCTCGACATTGGCCCCTGCCGTCATCGGTATCGCTACGACCGTCCTCAGCGCCGTTCTCGTGTGGACGATCAAGAGCGGAGACCCCT
>DBGFLF010000101.1:0-1608 GCA_048528725.1 Collinsella sp. | reverse complement strand
CGAAGTGGCAGCCGGCCTCGAGCAGGGTGCGGATATTAATCTTGGTAGCCATGTTAAACCTCCTGTGGTTTGCCTCCGCGCGGGGTCATCCTCCAAAACCAACCCGGACATGTGCTACCAAAGCCCGGGCACCACGGTATGAAGTAGCCGCGCGTGCGTGATAAAAACCTGTTGCCGTGAAGCAACCCGATGAATGATAGCAGGAATGATTCTTCCTGCCAACCCGCAATCAAAACCACACACCTGAGTGCGGCGCGGGACGTCCCAGCCACTATTCGCCGCGGGGATGGGCTTGAGCCACGGCCCGCTTAAGCCGATCGGGCGTGAGATGCGTGTAGATCTGCGTCGTGGACAGGCTCGCATGACCCAGCAGCTCTTGAACCGAGCGCAGGTCCGCACCGCCCTCGAGCAAGTCGGTCGCAAAGGTATGGCGCATCGCATGCGGGGCGATGTCGGCCGGAATGCCGGCAAGTGTCGCCAGCGTATGGAACCGTCGCCTGAGCATGGCGGCACTCATGCGATTGCCGCGCGCCGATATAAGCAGCGGATGCGCCCCGGTAGCGGGGTCACGGCGCTTTGCCCGAGCGAGCAACTCCGGCCTCCCCTCCTCAATATAGAGACGCGTCGCCTCGAGCGCACGACGATACAGAGGGACGATACGTTCTTTGCTCCCCTTGCCCCACAGGCGCAGCGTGCGTTCGGACCACGCAATGGACTCCACATTGAGTGCTGCGAGCTCAGAGATACGGGCGCCCGAGGCATAGAGCAGCTCGAGCATCGCCGCATCGCGCAGTCCCGCGGGTGTTGAGGTATCAGGCGTCTTGAGCAGCGCCTCCACCTGTTGGGTCGTCAGCACACCGGGTAGATCGCGCGGGAGCTTGGGCGAGGAAATTGCCGAGACCACATCGCCCTCCACGACCCCCTCGGCAGCCATCCACCGATAGAGCGAGCGAACGGCAGACAGGTGTGCCGCAAGCGTTCGGGGAGCCACCTGCCCACGCGAAAGCTCGGCAAGATAGCGACGAATGGTGCGCACGTCGGCAGCGAAAGCATCTATATCCTCGCGCTCGCACCAGGCAGCAAAGCGCTCCAGCCTCGAGCCATAGGCCGTCACCGTGTTGGGAGAAAGCCCCTCGACACGTGAGATATAGGCGATAAACGAGTCGACGGTGTCGTACAGGTCAAAGGCTATGACCGGTCGCCTCCAAACAGATCGGGGCGAGTGGCCAGATAGGCATCAAGGGCCTCGAGCGCACGGTCCGCATAGGCCTGGTAGCGGTCGCGCTTGCTGCGGCGCTTACCATCCTCGAGTGGCGGCACCAGGCCAAAGTTGACATGCATAGGCTGATAGCCCACGGTGGCAGGATCGGTCGCATAACCCACGAGCGCACCCAGGGCGCCCACACGCGGCAACTCGACGCCCGCGGCACCGATAGCCTCGGCATAGGTGTTGAGCGCCGCGAGCAGACCTGTCGCCACGGCTTCCATGTACCCCTCGGTGCCAGTGATCTGACCGGCCAGGCGCACGCCGGTACCGGGCACGGCAAAGGTGCCATCGAGCACGTGCGGGGCGTCGACAAAGGTATTGCGGTGCATGACACCGTAGCG
>DBGFLF010000100.1:0-6618 GCA_048528725.1 Collinsella sp. | reverse complement strand
GTCCGCGCCTTCCTCAACCGCGGCGTGACCGGCGACACCGACATCAACATCATCGACACCGCCGAGTTCGCGATCCCCGGCCTTGACGACGAGTTCCGCGTCATCGTGTCTCCGTGGATCCTCTCCTCGCTGATCACCGATCGCCTTGCCGCTTACTACGAGACGGTCACCAAGCACAACCTCAACTACCGTCGTTACTATCACCAGTTCGACTACTAAGAGCAAATAACGTTTGTGTAATCGGGCCTCGCTCCTATATGGAACGGGGCCTCGCTTGGGTTGGAGAGTAATTATGAGCTATCCCCAGCTTGCCGTCATGAATATCAGCCATCGTTATTTTGACCTTGAGGAATTCTTTTCTTCGGCAGCGGCCTCGGGCTACACGTGTTGCGAGCTTTGGACCGGGGCGATGCATCTGTATGTCGATTGCCATGGATACGATTCGCTCGAGCAAGTGCAGGAGCTGTCACAGCGGTATGGGATTCGGATTGTGGGGCTTTGTCCCGAACAGAACAACCCCAAGCCGTGGAATATCGCGGCGCGCGGGAATGAGGCGCGCGCTCGCACGCTCGCGTACTTTAAGAACGTTGTGGATATCGCGGCGGAACTTGGAGCCGAGCAGGTCATGGTCTCGAGCGGCTGGGCATTTTTGAACGAGCCGATCGAGGACGCGTGGGGTCGCAGCGCCTCGATGCTGCGTGCGATTGCCGAGCATGCGGGAGAGCGCGGCGTGCGACTGGTGCTCGAGGCCCTACAGCCGGTTGAGTCGATGATCGTGAACTCGGCGGCCGACACGAAGCGCATGATCGAGGCAGTTGATCATCCGGCACTTAAGGCGTGTCTGGATTTGGGCGCTATGGCGGTGGCAGGGGATACCATCGACGATTATTTCGATCTGCTTGGCGATGATGTCGCCCACGTGCATTTTGTCGATGTTGCGGCAGATGGCACGACGCATCTTGCTTGGGGTGACGGCGACCGCGATATGCGCGCCGACCTGGATAGGCTGGTGGCGCGCGGCTATCGCGGAGTTGTTTCGGCCGAGACCTATGACTGGCGCTATTTTGCCGACCCCGCAGCTGCCGACGCTCAGGTTATGGCGGAGTACCGACGCGCGATTGGCGCCTAGGTGGGGTTGGGTTGCGGCAATCTGCCCCATGTTTCCAAATGAATACGGTGTGAGCTGCGGACAAGGATTTTCCCCGCAAGCACTCTAGTATGCTAAAGTACCCAGAAGACCGGCGGAGCTATGCCGGTCTTCTGTTCTATATGAGACGCAGCATGAGGAGGCTCACCAGATGACGGCCACACCGTGGGGATTCCGGGACATATTGCCCGAAGAGGCTCAGGCGCGCGAGGAGATTGCGCTGACGGTGAAGGGCTGCTTCAGGGAGCATCATTACCTGCCGGTCGAGACGCCGCTGCTCGAGGACAAGAGTTCGCTCGAGGAGGGCGGCCGCATCGCGGACACGCCGTTTAAGCTCTTTGACGATGATGGCCGCCTGCTGGTGGTCCGTCCCGACAACACGTTGCCGATCGTGCGTCTGGTTTCGACCCGCATGCGCGCGGCCGACCTGCCCCTACGCCTTCGCTACGAGGCGCCGGTAGTTCGCGAGTGCCAGCGCAATGCCGGTGGCTCGCGTCAGTTTACACAGCTGGGCTTTGAGCTTATCGGTGCGGGCGATACCGCGGGCGATGTCGAGATCGTCTCGCTCGTGGCCGAGGCCGTGCGTAAGCTGGCACTGCCCGATGCGCGCATTATCGCAGGTAGCGTGCGTCCGTTTAAGGAACTGCTCGCGGCGTGCGAGGATCGCGAGCTGGCCGCTGAGGCCCTGCGCTGCGTGCACGCCAACGACTTTGTGGGCCTCGATGCCCGCGTGGCGGCAAGCACCGAGTCCGATGCCGTCAAGGCCGCCATTAGCGAGCTGCCGCGTCTGCACGGCGGTGCCGAGGTGCTCGACCGCGTGGACGCGCTGCTGGAGGCTGCCGGTATCGTCGCGCCGCTGACGCGCGAGCTGCGTGCCCTGGTTGAGGGCCTGGCACCCGAGGACGCCCAGGTGCTGTCGTTCGACTTCTCTATCATGAACTCTTTCGATTACTACACTGGCCTGGTCTTTAAGGCCTATGCCGGCGGACTGCCCGATCCGGTCGGTTCGGGCGGACGCTACGATTCCATTTTTACCGGCGCATTTGGCGACGGCATCGAAGTGCCGGCGGCGGGCTTCGCCTTTTCGCTCGAGCGTCTGGAGGCCGCGCGCACCTCGGCCGAGGATGCCGCTTCCGACGGCGATCACGCCGCGGGCCGTGGCGCCGAGGGCCCGCTGCGCATCGCCGTGCCCAAGGGCTCGCTTAAGGCCGACACGCTCGACGTGCTCGAGACCGCGGGCCTGGGCGTCTCTGAGCTGCGTGACCCCGGCCGTCACCTGATCGTGCGCGGCCGCGACACACGTGCCGGCGAGGGCGCGGTCGGCGATATCGAGTTTGTCATCGTGCGTCCCAGCGATGCGCCCGCTTTTGTGGGCTGCGGCGGTGCCGATTGCGGCATCTGCGGTTGGGACTCGCTCATCGAGGCGGACCTCAACCTGCTGCAGCTGGTAGACCTGGGCTATGGCTTGTGCACCTTTATCGAGGCGGAGCCCGCGTGGCGCGCCGGTCAGGCCGAGCGCAACTATGCCCGCCGCGGTTCGCTTCGTGTGGCAACCAAGTACCCGCGCATCGCGAGTGCCTGGTATGCCGAGCGCGGCGTGAACGCCGACATCGTTTCGCTGCACGGTAACATCGAGCTGGGCCCCATTGTCGGCATGACCGATCGCATCGTGGATATTACCGCCACGGGCGCCACGCTGCGCGACAACGACCTGGTCATCACCGGCCGCATCATGGACTGCACGGCCCGTTTCTTCGTCAACCCGGGTGCCGCGCGCCTCGATCCGCGCGTACGCAATCTGGCCGATCGCCTGGCGGCTGCCGTAAAGGACAAGCATTTTGAGCCCGTCGCGGGCTCGGCACAATAGCGCGAGCGCGCACGGGCGCCCCAACGTACGGGCTGCGGGCCGACTGGTGCCGCTGCCCAGTCGCTCGTTTTTCGAACACAACCTCGACCGATAGGGGATACCGATATGAAGACCATCAAGCTTGCTCCCGGTGAGCGCCTCGTTACCAACCAGCTCAACCGCAAGGGTGTGCTGCCGCAAAACATCGTCGACGCCGCCCGCGATATCGTGGCCGACGTGCGCGCCAACGGCGATGCCGCGGTGCGCGATTACTGTCAGCGTTTTGACGGCGTTGAGCTGCAGAGCTTCCGTCTGCCGCAGGAGCAGATCGATGCTGCGCTCGAAGGTCTCGATCCCGCTTTTGTCGCTGCGCTTGAGAAGGCCGCGCGTCAGATTCGCGAATTCCACCAGCGCGAGGTCGAGCAGAGCTGGTTTACCACGCGCCCGGACGGCACGATACTCGGCGTTAAGGTGACCCCGCTCGCGGCGGCTGGCATCTATGTGCCGGGCGGTCGCGCGCAGTATCCCTCCACGGTGCTCATGAATGCCATTCCCGCCAAGGTTGCCGGCGTCAAGCGCGTGGTTATGGTGACCCCGCCGCAAAAAGACGGCCTGATCAGCCCCCACACGCTTGCCGCGGCAAAGCTCGGCGGCGTGGACGAAATCTATATGGTGGGCGGCGCTCAGGCCGTGGCCGCGCTGGCGTACGGTACCGAGACCATTCCGCGTGTCGATAAAATCACCGGTCCGGGCAACGCCTTTGTCGCTGCGGCCAAGCAGATTGTCTCGGGCGACGTGGGAATCGACATGGTCGCTGGCCCCTCCGAGGTCTGCGTACTGGCCGATGCCACGGCCAAGCCCATGGTGGTCGCGGCAGACCTGATGGCCCAGGCCGAGCACGATCCGCTGGCAGCCTGCTATCTGGTGACTTGCGACGAGCAGTTTGCGCGCGAGGTCGAGGCTGGTATCGACATTCTGGTGGCGCAGTCGCCGCGTGCCGAGATTACGCGCGCCTCGCTCGACAACGAAGGCACCATCGTGGTGGCCGCCGACATGGCTGCCGCCGTCGAGGCCGTGAACACCGTGGCGCCTGAGCACCTTGAGCTGCACTGCAAGGATGCGATGGGCCTGCTCGGCGGCATTCGCAACGCCGGCGCCATCTTTGTGGGCGCTTGGAGCTCCGAGCCGCTCGGCGATTACGTTGCCGGTCCCAACCACACGCTGCCGACTGGCGGCACGGCCATGTTCTCCAACCCGCTTTCGGTCGAAGAGTTCGTTAAGCGCTCGAGCGTCATTTGCTATACACCCGAGGGCCTGCTCTCCGACGCTCCCGCCACACAGCGTCTGGCCGAGGCCGAGGGCCTGTGGGCGCACGCGCTATCCGCCGCTCTGCGTCGCCGTGTGCTGGAACAGGGCGAGGATGCCGTGAGTGCCGAGTCTCTGGCCGCGGCCGACCTGACCAAGGTCGCTTGGCCGGGTGACGCCGTGGCGACGGTTGCCGAGGGCGTTGACCTGGCGGCTGCGGGCGCGGATGGCGTTGGCGCGACCGGCGAGGAGGCCTAACATGGCCGAGCTGATGCCGCGCATGAAGGAGCTCGTCCAGCCCTACCTGGCCGGCATTGAGCCCTATGATCCCAACTTCACGCCCACGCGCATCAACCTTTCGGCCAACGAGAACACCTATCCCGTGCCGGCCGGCGTGCGCGAGGCGATTGATGCAGCCCTGGCTGCCGCGCCGCTCAACCGTTATCCCGACCCCATGTCCAACGACCTGCGCGATGAGCTTGCTGCTTGGCATGGCGTGACGCGCGAGAATATCTGCGTGGGCAACGGCGGTGACGAGCTGCTCTATAACTACTTGCTGGCGTTTGGCGGCGCGGGGCGGACCCTGCTCAACTGCCCGCCGTGCTTTAGCGAGTATGCGTTCTTTGCGTCGCTGTGCCAGACCGAGGTGCGCGACGTGTGGCGCGACCCGGCGACCTTTGAGCTCGACCAGGCGGCGGTGCTTGCAGCGGCTCCCGAGTGCAATCTGGCGATCGTGACCTCGCCCAACAATCCCACGGGTGACGTGGCGCCGCTCGACTTTGTTGCGGCTCTGTGCGATGCCTGCCCCGGCATGGTGATGGTCGACGAGGCCTACGTGGAGTTTGCCGACGATTCGTTTGGCGCGGCCACCACGGCGCAGGGGCTTATCGCCGAGCATCCCAACCTGGCGATTCTGCATACGCTGTCCAAGGCGTTCGGCGCCGCCGGCACGCGTCTGGGCTATGTGATCGCGGCGCCTGAGGTCATCGATGTGTTTGCGGCGATTCGCCAGATCTACTCGGTTAACGTGCTGAGCCAGGCCGCCGCGCTTGCCTGCGTGCGTGCCCGTGATGCCTACGCACCTGTGGTGGCGCAGGTCGCATCCGAGCGCGAGCGCGAGCTGGCCGCTCTGCGCGTGATGGCCGCCGAGGGCTTGCCTGTGGAGGCGTGGCCGAGCGCGGCGAACTTTGTGCTCGTGCGCACGCCGCATGCCACGCGCGTGCGTGAGCGTCTGCGCGATGAGTATTCGATTTTGGTGCGCGACTTTAGCTACGCGCCGGGGCTCGCGGACTGCCTACGCATTACCGTGGGTACCCCGCAGGAAAACGACGAGGTGCTGGCTGCGTTTGCCGCGCTGGTGAAGGAGGAGATGTAGATGGACCGCTATGCTGAGGTAACCCGCAAGACGGGCGAGACCGACATTGTCGTAAAGCTCGACCTGGACGGATCTGGCGTGTGCGATATCTCGACCGGCGTGCCGTTTTTCGACCACATGCTCAACGCTTTTGGCCGCCATGGTCTGTTCGATCTGACGGTGCACGCGGTGGGCGACGTCGAGGTCGATGCGCATCACACCGTCGAGGACACGGGTATTGTGCTGGGCGAGGCGTTTCGCCAGGCGCTGGGCGACAAGGTGGGCATTACGCGCTTTGCCGACGCGGCGATCGCCATGGACGAGACGCTTGTGATGGCCGCCGTTGACATCTCGGGTCGCGGGCAGGCCTACTGCGAGCTGCCCGTGCCGACTGAGCGCGTGGGCAGCTTCGATACCGAGCTGGCCGTCGAGTTCTTCTACGCCTTTGCGCGCGATGCCAAGCTCACGCTGCACGTGCGCGAGCTGGTGGGCGGCAACTCGCATCACATTATCGAGGCCGCCTTTAAGGCCGTGGGGCGCACGATGCGCCGCGCCTGCGAGCTGGACCCCCGCGTGCAGGGCATTCCCAGCACCAAGGGCTCACTGTAGCTGACGGATTGCATAAACCACCACAAAGGTGCCTGTCCCCTTTGTGGTGGTTTTGGATGATGGGAAAAGGAGGGTCGCGTGGGCGAACCGAAGATCGTAGTGGTCGATTACCACAAGGGCAACTTGTCGAGCGTTGCGCGCGGGCTTGCGCGCGCCGGTGCCGCCGCCTGCACGTCGGACGATCCGGAGCAGATCCGCCGCGCCGACGGCCTGGTCATCCCGGGCGTGGGCGCGTTCTATGACGCGATCGCCTTTATGCGCCAGAGCGGCGAGGCGGACGCGGTGCTCGATGCCGCCGCCGGAACTCCGCTGCTCGGCATCTGCCTGGGTCTTCAACTGTTTTTTGAGCGCGGCGAC
>DBGFLF010000099.1:0-3251 GCA_048528725.1 Collinsella sp. | reverse complement strand
GGGCATCGACCTGCTGCTGTCCGATTCCACCAACGCCACGGTCCCCGGTTTTACCAAGTCCGAGGCCGAGGTTGGCCCCAATCTGCTGCATGCCATCAAGAATGCTCCGGGCCGCGTGTTCGTCGCGTCGTTCTCGAGCCACATCCATCGTCTGCAGCAGATCTGCGACGCCGCCCACAAGTGCGGCCGCAAGGTTGTCGTGACCGGTCGTTCCATGCTCACCAACACCCGCGTGGCGCGCGAGCTCGGTTATCTCAACATCGATGACGCCGATATCATCGATGCCTTCGATATTGACAACCTGCCCGACGACAAGATCGTCGTCATGTGCACCGGTTCGCAGGGCGAGCCTCTGTCGGCCCTTTCGCGCATGGCTAACGGCGAGCACAAGACGCTCTCCATCCACGAGGGCGATACCGTCATCCTCTCGGCAACGCCGGTCCCCGGTAACGAGAAGGCCGTTCAGCAGGTCGTCAACAGCCTTGCCAAGCTTGGCTGCGACGTGTGGGATAAGAACCGCGCCCTCGTTCACGTCTCGGGTCACGGCAGCCAGGAGGAGCTCAAGCTCCTGATGGCCATGGCCAAGCCTACGTACTTTATGCCGGTCCACGGCGAGGCCGTGCATCTGCGCGCCCATGCTCAACTTGCACGCAAGATGGGCCTCAAGGACGATCATATCTTTATCCTCGACAACGGCGATACGCTCGAGATGCGTGGCGGTATCGTCAAGCGCGGTACGCCCGTCGAGTCTGGCGTCGTCTACGTCGACGGCCTGCGCATCGGCGATACCGACCCCATCGTTCTACGCGATCGTCAGAAGCTTGCCAACGACGGTATGGTCACGGCTGTCGCTATCGTTTCGCTCAAGCACAAGAAGATCGAGGCCATCGAGTTCTCGGGCCGTGGCGTCTCCTTTGCCATCGACGACCAGTTCTCCGAGGACGCCTCGGCGTCCATCATGAAGACGATCGAGAAGGGCAAGTTCAGCTTTACGAGCAGCGGTTCCGATGCCATTCGCAAGGCCGTGCGCGACTCGCTCTCTAACTTTATCTGGAGCCGTACACGCACTCGTCCGATGATCATCCCGGTCGTCATGGAGGTTTAGTTTGGCGCGCGGATCTGCACAAAACGCCAAAGGCAACAAAGCCAACAACCAACCGGCATCTGCTAAGGGTGCCGGTTCCCATCTTCGTGCCAATAAGGGCCACGAGGCCGAGTTCGACGATTTTGAGCCCCTGGTCGAGCCTTCGGCCAACCGCGATATCGCCGGCGTGGTCATTGCCGTTTTGGCGATTGCGTCCTTCATTGCCGTGATTTCGCCGGCGACCGCACCCGTTACGGCTGCGGTTGCCGGTTTCTACCACCTGGGCTTTGGTCTGGGCGCCTACGTGCTGCCGATCGTCATTTTGCTGTTTGCCGCCACGCTCTTTTTAGGCGAGGACTCGCCGCTCAACGTGCGCTCTGTTGCGGGCGGTGCCGTGGTCTTTATCGCCGTCGTCTCCATTCTTTCGCTGATGGTGCCGGGTACGAGTGACTCGTGCGACCTTATGTTCACGCCGCAAAACCTGTCCGCCTCAGGTGGCTACATCGGTGCGTTTATTGCGAGTGCGCTGCAGAATGCCCTGGGTAAGCCTATCGCGATGGTGGTCCTGTTGGGTCTGGCCGTCGTCGGCTTTGTCATCATCGGCTTTTCGGTGGGTGGCGTTTTGCGCTCTGCCCGCGACCGTGCGGCCGATTTTGCCGAGCGCCGTCGTGCCGATGTCAACGCGAGTCCGTGGGGTGACGACGAAGCTCTGTCGGTGCCCGGCGTTGCCCGTCCGCACCTGAGCATTCTTCGTCAAAAGGGCTCCGATGCTGCTGTGACCACGGTCATGGGCAACGATGCGGACCAGGTTCTGGACGATGATGACGAAGACGAGGATCCGTTTGTCGACGTGTCCGATGCCGTGGAGGCCGAGCGCGCTAAGACCACGCTGCTCCCGCGCCGTCACGCTAAGAAAGGTAAGACGGCTCCCAAGCTCAATACGAGTGAGCCCGACCCGTCTTGGTCCGAGAGCGAGATTGAGCTTACCGAGGGTGATGACGAGGATGACGAGTCCCCGCTCGAGACTGCTAAAACCACCTTGCTGCCGCGCCGCCATGCCAAGCGCGGCCAAGTGACCGGTCAGCTTTCGATGGAGGACGATCCGGACAAGGTCGACGAGTCCGAGCCGCCGTTCGCTGTTAATCCCGTCTCGGCCGCCCCTCAAATTCCTGATTTCCTCAAGCATCCCAAGGTTGCCGATGCGTCTGTTGCGAGCGCTGCCGAGGCGTCTACTTCGAGCGATGGGGGAGCGGACATTGCCCCCGCGGATAACGAGGGCGAAGAAGAGGACGGCCTTAAGCTTCCGCCGCTCGAAATCCTGCATGCCAACCCGCAGTCTGCCTCTTCCGCGTCTTCTGACAAGGAGCTGGAGCAGACTGCCGAGTCGCTGCAGTCCACGCTGCTTGAGTTTGGCCGCAGCGCCCGCGTCGTCGGCTGGATTGCCGGCCCCACGGTGACGACCTTTAAGCTGCAGCCCGGTGAGGGTGAGCGCGTGAGCAAGATCTCGAGCCTCGAGGACGACATTGCGCTGTCGCTTGCCGCCCAGTCGGTGCGTATCTTCGCGCCGATTCCCGGTACCTCGCTTGTGGGTATCGAAATTCCTAACCGCAAGCGTCAAAACGTCAACCTGGGTGACGTGCTGCCCTATGTGAAGGGTGGCCCGCTCGAGCTTGCCATCGGCCGCGATGCCGAGGGCACGCCGGTCGTTGCCGACCTTGCCAAGATGCCCCACCTGCTGATCGCCGGTACCACCGGATCCGGTAAGTCGGTTATGATCAACTCCATCATCACGACCTTGCTCATGCGCGCCCTTCCCGAGGACGTTCGCCTGATCATGGTCGACCCCAAGCGCGTCGAGCTCGCGGGCTACAATGGCCTGCCGCACCTCTACGTGCCGGTGGTGACCGAGCCCAAGCAGGCCGCGAGTGCCTTGCAGTGGGCCGTGTCCGAAATGGAGCGCCGTCTGAAGGTCTTCGAGCGCCTGAACGTGCGTAAGATCTCGACCTACAACGAAAAGCAGGCTGCCGGCGAGTTTGAGCATTACGACAACCCGCCGCAAAAGATGCCCTATCTGGTCATCATCATCGACGAGCTTTCGGATCTGATGATGGTTGCCGGCAAGGATGTCGAGGCATCGATCGTGCGTATCGCTCAGTTGGGCCGTGCC
>DBGFLF010000098.1:0-12351 GCA_048528725.1 Collinsella sp. | reverse complement strand
TGTCCTTAAGGTCCTCGCGCGCAAAGCGACCCTGAGCGAGTCGGCTACGCAGAGCCTCGTAGGAGAACACGCCGCGGCGGCGGTCTTCGATGGAGGTTGGCGTGCCGCCCATGATCATGCCCAGGTACTGCGCCTTGCCCTGGAGCGTGTCGTTGTACATGGTCAGGATCTTCTCGTAGTTGTACTGGCGCGTGATGGCGTTGGGAATCTTATACAGATTCACGAGCTCGTCGATGAGCACCAGCATGCCCTTGTAGCCGCTGCAAACCAAAAAACGCGCGATGAGTTTGACGTAGTCGTACCAGTCGTCATCGCTGATGATGGTCGAGGAGCCCAGCTCAGCGCGTGCCTCGCTCTTGGTGCGGTACTCGCCGCGAATCCATTTGGTCACGCGGCTCATAGCCTCTTCATCGCCCTCGGATACGGCCATGCGATAGCGGCGGAGCATGCGGGTGAAGTCGAAGCCGTGGACCATCTCCTCGAGCGGGGCCAGTTGGGCATTGACGACCGACTCGTCGACGTCGGCACACGAGGCGACCCAGCGATCCAAAATAAGGTTGAGCGCACCACCCTCGGGGCGCGTCTTGGTCGATATATTGCGGATGAGCTCGCGGTAGGTGGCAAGGCCCTGTCCCTGACCGCCCTGCAGGCGGCGCTCGGGCGACAGGTCGGCATCAGCGACGACGAATCCCTCGCCCATGGCGTGCGTGCGGATGGTCTGGAGCAAAAAGCTCTTGCCGGCGCCGTAACGACCGACTAAGAAGCGGAAGCTCGCGCCGCCATCGGCGATGAGACTCAAATCGGTGAGCAGGGCGCGAATCTCGACCTCGCGACCCACGGTGATATAGGGAAGGCCGATGCGCGGGACCACGCCGCCCTTGAGCGAGTTAAGGATAACGGCGGCGACGCGTTTGGGTACACGGGGCGCTGCGGATGCGGTATCACTCATGGTCTAGGTATCCTCTCACGTCTGCTTCGTAGTCCTCGATAATCTGCGGCCCTGCCGCGCTAAATTCAATTACGGTGTCGCCCACCAGGTCAAAGAGCGCCTCGTTGATGCTGTCGACGAGCATGTCCTCGCTCTGCCCCGATTGCACTACCGCCGATTCCGCCTGTACTGCGTTGTGCTCGAGCAGCGCGCGGAGATAGGCGTCTGCGGCAGGCGTGAGTTCGTTCGTGGCGTCAGCGGGCGCAACAGCTGCGAACGCGGGCGTCGGCGCGAGAAGCGGTGCCACGACACCAAACTGTTCGGTGGATATGGTTGGCTCGTCGGTCTCGTCCTGCCGAATGGGTGCCGCGACCGCCTCGACAATCGCGTCGGCTACGGGCTCGGCTTCCGGTTGCCCTGAGTCCGCTGCCTCGGCTTCCACAGGTGCGCCGTCCTCGCGCTCTTCGTCGATTAAAAGTGCTTCGCGCGTTTGCGCAGCGGCGCTCCGAATGTGCCCCAGCTGACTCAGATCGATATCGATCTTGACGGGCTGGTGTGCGGCGTCCCACGAAAGCCATGCCATGATCTCGTCATCGATAATCTTGGCCAGATATTTGGGGACCTTTTCTTCCTTAAGGGGATGGGCGGGGTCCAGCGCCAGGCGCAGGCGTTGGTCGCAGGCGTGCATCATTTCACCGAGCTTGCTGCTCTTTTGCCTACTACCATGGATACGCATACATTCCCAAAAGCCGTTTTGGCAACGGTAGATGTGGATGGGATCCAGGCGGTATTCGCAGTCCTCGTGGCGCTCGGGCGCAAAGAATACGGCCGAGGCAAACATGGTGTAGGGCATGGCCGTCTCCTCCCCAAACAAGCTCGCTACGATGCCGGTCTTTCGGTGCGTGTCATAGTAGCGCGCCATGCGGACATACACGGCGCATGCCACGTGGCGCAGATCGCGGTGGTGGCTGCGGTCGAGCCGCGAGTTACTTAGGTTGTACGTGGAGAGGGCGTTGATGGCGGCCATGAGTCGCTCCTCGCGCACCTCATCGGGCGGAAGGGGGAGCGTGGGCTCGGAGGTTTTGCGACGTTTGGGGGTCTGGTCGGACGGTGCCGGTGCCGGTACAAGGTCTCGTGCCGCGCGCCGCAGCTCGATAAGGGCGTTATCGAACATGACGGTTTTAGAGTCGCGGAGCAGCTTGGGGTCGAGCCCATGGAATACGGCGTAATCCTGCAACCACACGCGTGCAAACCGATCAATGCCGGGCTCGAAGGCGCGATAGACATCCCAAAAGGCCTTGATCTTGTTAAAACCGTCGAGCGGGTCATCTACGCCAATGCCGCAAATCAGCTCATAGAGATACAGAAAGGCAAAGGACGTAGACGTTTCCTCGACGGTTCCGCGGCGCACTTGGGCACGCCAGGTAAAGTAGCCGCGCAGCTGCCGGTCGCTCATGGCGTTGTAGGTGGGAAAGTACGACTTAAAGGTGCCGTTGTAGGGACAGTCGTCCTCAAAGTCGGCCATCAGCAGGCCCTGGCGGTAAAAAAGCTCGGCTTCCGAAAGCCAGCGGCCCGCACCGCCCTTGGGGTCATCCTGCCAGCGCGATATCTCGCGCATTTTACGGTACTGGTCGGGGAGGAAATTCTGCATCTGTCGGCCGGTTTTGAGAATCGGCTCGTCTGCGTAGACTTCATGTGAGAAGCGGGCAGACTGATGGGTCCGGGCCTCGGCCATAATGCGCTCGATGAGCATCTTGATGTCCTGGTCGGCCACCGCTCCTCCTCTCGAACGCAGCTACGGTGACCTCATATCATAGCACAGCATCAAACAGGTGTTCGAGATACCGCTGCGTTGATAGATTTAGAACAGGAGGGCGTAGATGACGGCGATGACGACGGAGGGGAGCATATTGGCCGTGCGGAAGGTCTGAGGACGGATGAGGTTGACGCCGACGCAGAAGATGAGCATGGAGCCTACGAGCGAAAGGCTGTTGAGGGCTGCTGTGGTCATGATGGGGGAGAGCGCGCCGGCAAACAACGTGATCGTCCCCTGGAACACGGCTACGGGCAGGGCCGAGAAGATGCAGCCGCGTCCGAGCGACGCCGTCATGGTGCAGACGATGATGCAGTCCAGTGCGCCCTTGAGGGCAAGCGTTGACCAGTCGCCGAGCAGGCCGTCCTGGATCGATCCCACAATTGCCATGGCGCCGATACACACGGTGAGTGAAGTCGAGACAAAAGCGTTGGTGAACTCGTTATCGCCCTCACTGCCGGTCTTGCGCTTGAGCCATTCGCCAAGGTTCTCGATGGCGGCTTCCAAGTTGACGGCCTCGCCGATGAGCGAACCGAGCGCAAATGAGACGATGAGCATGGTGGTGCCGGTGGTCGCTAGCGCCTTCCCATCGATAAGGAGCATCTTTTGCATGGTGCCGCCAAGGCCGATAAACAGGACGCACAGCCCCGATGCTTTCATGAGTGTGTCTTGGATGCGCGGTGTGATGAAGCGGCCGCCCGCTAATCCCAAAAGACCGCCCGCAACTAAAAGCACAACGTTGATGATTGTTCCCAAGCCCGGCATGAGCCCTCCTGTATTGATGCCAACGTGGCAATCGTAGCAGAACGAAATGCGAGGCACATCGCGACTCATCTAATACGTTATATAAGTGGTGTTAGGAATGATGTGCAGCATTTAAGCCTCAGGTGGTTGTCGGGACATAGGGATAGTATTCAAAGCGCAGTGTCATAAGCCGCTGCGGGGATTCAATAGCCGCGGCGATGATATTGGCATCGCGGGCACGATCAAACCCTTCGAGTTCGATCTGATACGAGACGTCTTGCATAATGTCCAGACGTCGCCAGGCTAGGAGTGTGTCACCATCGAATTCCAAGGTCTTGCCTCCGTCTGGAGCAACGGCGTATAGACGCAGCTTGGCGGTGGTTGCAGGGCCGACAACCGTGACCTTTTTAATTTCGTTTCGAGTATTCTTGGCGCCCAACAAGGTGAGCAGTGTTGGGGCCACGACCTCGCCCGATGGCAAAAAGACGACTTCGATGGATTCGGGAAATGCGATGATAGCCGACTTGCGGACGGGCTGATTGGCGGCGGCAACTTCGATGTTCGCAGCGTCGATGACCTCTGTGTGGTCGAGTGCGGCAAGCACGCAACAGTTACCTTCATCGATCTCTTGAGGATCAGCAAGCCCCAGACTGTCCGCGAGCTCGGGATCGTTTGGATCGGCAGCGGGCTCATTCGGTGCTTCGAAAGAAGCTGGGGCGCTGTTTGTCGGCGACGGCGTGTCGCCCGCACCTGCTTCTTTATCCGCGCTCTCTTCTTGTATGGTTGCGTTGATGGGTTCGTCGTTTGAGGGGAGCGTCTTGGCGTCAAGCGCGGAGGGGAGAATTCCGATGGCTCCGGATCCGTTCCACTCCATTTCGAGAAGCGCCGGGTCGGCAAGAATGCGTTGCCTGCTTTGCGCGTGGGCATCGATTTCAATAGGGCCTGCCTCTATCCCTCGTGTAAGACTGAGTGATCCGGCTGGCTTCTCGAAATGAGCGTTTGTGTCTTTGGCGCTGACGGCGTAGAACAGCAGGGACGCTTCTCCCGCCGCGATGGCATCGGTGCCGGCTTTGGTCAGTCGCAACGATGCCGTGAATGAGAGGGTGGGCTGCGCATCGTCTGCATTCGCGGCGGCGCAGCCCAGACATATACCGCCTCCTTTCTCGAAAAACGTACCGTCGAAGGCGACCTTCGCTCCGTTCGCCGAGTCATCGACCGAAGCGATGTCGATGCGCAGCTCTAAATTGCATGGATCGCCATCCGCATCGAGCACAACCGAGCGCCACATGCAGACGGCGCACCCCGCCTGGGAGCCGTTTGCCTTGTTCGAACGATTGATATCCACGACTATCGAGCCGTCCGTATTACGACGAAGGCATCCCGAGGTTGAGATTGCGGCTTGTGCGATCGAAAAACGCTTACACGCAATGGCACTCGACGGATTTGGTGCGGAGCTTAGGGCTGCTGGTAAGGAGTCTGCCATGACGGGAGTCGCCCAAGCGGCGACGGGCGTTCCGGTTGCGAGCGCGCCGCAGAGTGCGACGACGGGCAAAAGGTTCTTTGATGCCATGGGGTCTCCTTAGCTAATTTAGTGCGGCCTGTCCGTGTTTTGTTTCTGGCAGCGTTTGATGTGCAGACCGAGGCCGGCGGTCCCCGCGCCTGCTGCTGCGGCGCCTGCTGCCAAGAGCCATCGTCTGTCGCCTGTCTGCGCCAACGGTTCCTCGCGGTCGCCGCGGTCGAGCTCCGAGAGGTCGACCGTCACTTGCGTGGCGGCCTGCGCCTGTTCTTGCTGGGCAAAGGCCATGGCTGGCCCAAACGCTAGGATGCTGACGGCGGCGGCCAGGGCGACAGCCTTATGCCGTGTGCGCACCGGGCTCGACCGTCCAGGTGATCGTTGCAACCTGATCGCCTTCGCCGGTTACGCGGAAGATGTCGCGCGTGACGCGGGCGACGTTTCCGCTTGTCTTGAGTTTAATTTTGTCCTTGCCGCCGGCAATGCCCTGGTAGCCCATGTCGAAGGCTGCATTCTTGGAAAGATCGAGGCCCGTCCCCTGCGTTGCGGCGCTGGCGTTCTGGAGTGCGCCGTCGGGGCCGACCTTAAAGTCGATGGAGTTCTGTGCGGTTCCGGCTTTGGCGTCGGCAGCAATGGTCCAGGTGTTCATGGCGTCGATCTTCATGTTGGTGACATGGATGCCGTAGGCCGAATGATTGTCGATGGTGGTCGCGTCTTCTGAGGGGCCCTGAAGCGTGCCGTCGGCCTTGGCGACGAAGGGAATAACCGTCGGAACTTTGAACTCAACGTTGTCGATCTCGGTCCTGACCATTACTTTCGTGGTTCCAACGCGCCCGGCTGCCATAGCTGGCGTCGGGGCGGCGCCCATTGCGAGCGCGAGCGCGAGCCCTGCGCCCACGACGAGCGCTCTGGCTCCGTTCATGTTCCTGGTGATGTCCATGGTCGTTCCTTTCTATTCGCCGCGGGCCGTCCCCGCGATGATTGGACGAATGCTGGTGAATTGCGTGCGGTGCCGCGTCGGCCGGAAAAGCTAGTTCTCGGCTTGCTCAACCCGCACCTTGACACGTGTCGGATTGCCGTGGCTGTCGAGGGTCTTGGCATCGAGTGCCTGGATCTCGATGTACGCCTCGCCTTCTTTGATGTCGCCGGCGGGGCACGTTTCGATTGTCTTGCCGGTCTCGACCACACCGGATTCGTACATGGTCTCGTCGTTTTGGATGACGCGGAATCGCTGGGGAAATTTATTGTCTTGGACGTTTTGCACGTTGACGCGCAGCTTGCCGTCCTCCTGCAGCTGAGCGACCGGTGCGACCGAAATCGTCATCATGTTGTCGCGGACGATGGCGTCGAGCTCATCTTGGATTTCCTGACGCGTTTTGCCCTCGGCCGTCGTAACCGAAGCGCCCGCCTCGGGTACGGGCTGCGACTGCCAAGCGTATAGTCCTACGGCGACAAGGGCACAGACGATGGCCAAACAGGCAAGGATGAGCTTCTTGCGACGACCCAGGCCTGCAAAGTGGGGTGGCTTCTTCGCGCTCATGCGGCATCCTTGGCGGTATAGATGCGCGCAAAGGTGGACGGGTTCGCTCCAAAGAGCATGTGAAGCATCAGGCGGCGTGAGTAGACAAGCTCGTCGAAGTCGGGAGGGAGCTCGATGTCGTGGATATGCGCGATGCGGTGGGCGAGCGCCGAGAACGACTCGGGGTCGCAGATCACATCGGTGGTAACGTGGTAGACCGTCGTATCGGGGAATGCCTCTTCGTCGAAAGGCAGGAGATGGGGATCGTCGTCGACTTCGATGGCGATGCCGTACTGGGGCCAGTAATATGCCATGGGAACCTCCCTGCTTCTGGGGCCAAAACTTCTGTCGGTTTTGGCTGTCGATGCCGACGGTATCAGCCACTACTTGACCAATTGCTGACCAAATGCTTGACGGATTGGTGTCTCCGCAGGTAAAAGGCGGCAAAAAATACTCCAACTTTTTTCAAGCGACAATCGCGCGGTCGGCGACGGCGGGGCCATATGTGTCAAAAGCATCGTCTGCCGAGGAAATCAAGCCGCTCGCCGAATTGCACGAACGTAAAAATCGCCAATTATGGAGACGGTCTCGAACACGTCGACGAAACGATGCGGTAACATCTCCCTGCAAATACTGTAGTTAGCTAAAGGGGGAGTTCGCGTGTCTGCAACCATCAAACCCTTCACCGACGAGTTCGAAGAGTATGGTCGCGACGAGTCTCGCGCATCGGGCGAGGCCTCGAGCATCTCGTTTCCGACAACGGAAGACGAGGTCCGTGCCATTTTGGAAAAGCTCCATGCCGAGCGTGTCCCGGTAACGGTTCAGGGCGCCCGAACCGGCCTTGCCGCCGGTGCCGTGCCCCACGGCGGGCATATCCTCAATACTTCCCGTATGAATCGCTACTTGGGCCTTCGCCGCGATGAACAAGGCCAATTTCTGCTGCGCGTGGAGCCGGGCGTTGTGCTCTCGGAGCTGCGCAAGCAGCTGAGTAAGAAGGTGCTGCCGACTGCTGGTTGGGACCATGCATCGCTTGAGGTCTACGAGGAATTCCAAGAGGCCCCCGAGCAGTTCTTTCCCACCGATCCCACCGAGACGTCTGCCTGTCTGGGCGGCATGGCGGCATGTAACGCCTCTGGTGCCCGCAGCTACGCCTACGGCCCCATGCGCCCACATATCACGGGACTCCACGTCGCGCTGGCTGATGGCGATTTGCTTGAGCTTCAGCGCGGCGAGGCTTTTGCCCAGGGCCGCCACCTGTCGCTCGTGACGGCAGCGGGCCGTGCACTCGAGCTTGACCTTCCCGACTACACCATGCCCAAGACCAAAAATGCTTCGGGCTATTTCGTTGCTGACGATATGGATGCCATCGAATTGTTTATCGGTGCGTGTGGCACAATCGGCGTCATCACCGAGCTCGAGATTGCCCTGCAGGCGGCGCCTGCGGTCGTTTGGGGCGTGAGCTGTTTCTTTGACAGCGAAGACAAGGCCGTGTCCTTCACCGATTCCGTGCGTCCCGTCCTGTCCCATGCGGCTGCCATCGAGTACTTCGACGCTGGCGCCCTGGATATTCTACGTCGCCAGCGCGAGCAGTCGACGGCGTTTGCCTCGCTGCCGGCGCTCGACAAAGAGGCCAAGGTCTGTGTCTACGTGGAGCTCGACTGCGACGACGAAGTTCAGGCGACTGAGGAGCTGTATCACTTGGGGTGGGTACTGGAGCTTGCGGGTGGCCGCGACGATGCGACATGGGTCGCGCGCACCGAGGTCGATCGCGAGTGTCAGCGATTCTTCCGCCATGCGGTGCCCGAGAGCGTCAACATGCTCATCGACGAGCGTCGCCGCACGGATCCCACCATCACCAAACTGGGCTCGGACATGTCGGTGCCCAACGCACGCTTGGCCGATGTCATCGCCCTTTATCGCCGCACGTTGGCCGAAAGCGGGCTTGAATCTGCCGCCTGGGGGCACATCGGTAACAACCATCTGCATGTGAACATTCTGCCGCGCGATGCGCAGGATTACCGCCGTGGCGGAGAACTCTTTGCCCAGTGGGCTTCCGAGGTCACGGCCATGGGCGGCGCCGTCTCCGCCGAACACGGCGTCGGCAAGATCAAGGCGGACTTCTTGCAGACGATGTACGGTCACGAGGCCATGGTCGAGTCGGCGCGGCTCAAGCTCCAGCTCGATCCCGACGGGCAGCTGGGTCGCGGCAACCTGTTTTCGGAGAAGCTCTTGGATGAGCTCGTCCAGAAAGGGGGCGCGTGAAGATGAGCGATTTCCATATGGTGGTGTGCGTCAAGGCCGTGCCGGGCAGCACCGAGGTCAAGATGGACCCCAAGACCAATACCATCGTGCGCGATGGCAAGCAGGCGGTCATTAATCCCTTTGATGCGAGCGCTTTGGAATGCGCGCTGGCGCTGAAGGACGACTTTATCGGCTTTGGCATGGATGTGCGCGTGACGGTGGTGTCGATGGGCATCCCCGCGACCGAGTCGCTGCTGCGCGACTGCATCGCCCGAGGCGCCGACGACGCGCTGCTGCTGACCGATCGCGCCTTTGCAGGTGCCGATACCCTGGCGACCACCTATGCTCTCAAATGCGGCATCGAGGCGCTCGACGAGGACTTCGACCTGCTCATCTGCGGCAAGATGGCGGTGGATGGCGATACGGCCCAGATTGGTCCCGAGCTTGCCGGTGCCTTTGAGATTCCCTGCGTGACCGACGTGAGTTGCGTGCAGAGCGCGGGCTTTACGACCTGTGGCTCGCTGGCGCTCATTCACGGATGCGATGCCGGCGAGGAGACGGTGTATCTTGAGATGCCGTGCGCGATGACGACTGCCAAGGAGATTGGCCAGTTGCGTATGCCGAGTATTGCCGGTATTCGCGCGGCGGAGGAGGCGGACGTGCGCGTGGTCAGTGCCGCCGACGTGAACGCCGACCCCGCGCGTTGCGGTCTTGCCGGGTCGCCGACACAGGTCGTGCGCTCGTTTGTGCCCGACCGTGACCAAACGTGCGAGGCCGTTGAGGGAACGGCGTCCGAGCAGGCGGTAAAACTTGCCAAGATTATCGAGGGGATGGCATAGATGAGCGGACTGATTATCGATAGCGAAGCCTGTATCGGCTGCGGTCGCTGCGTTCGTGCCTGTGCCTCGGGCGGCATCGTAGTGGAAGGCGAGCGACCCAGCCGATGCGCCCGCGTAACCGACGGCTGCATCCTATGCGGTGGGTGCGTCGACGCCTGCCCCGTCAACGCTATCTCGATCGAGCGTGACGAGGCCGCTGGTACGGTGGACCTTGATGCATATCGAGACATTTGGGTCTTCGTGCAGACTGACGAGCACGATGCCGTGGCTCCCGTGGCCTACGAGCTCATGGGCAAGGGGCGCGAGCTTGCCGATGCTCGCGGCTGCCGTCTGGTGGCACTGGTCGGCATAAGCCCCGAGGGCTCGCTCGGGGACCTGGAGCATCTGGTTTGCGCGGGCGCCGACGAAGTCCTGGCCTGTCGCGACGAGCGTCTGCGCCAAAACGATGCGGAGGTCTACGCCCGCTTGATCTGCGATTTGGTAGCCGAACGCAAACCCGAGGCCATCCTATATGGTGCGACCGCTTTTGGTCGCGAACTGGCACCCGGCGTTGCCGTGCGTTTGCAGACGGGTCTTACGGCCGACTGCACCGTGCTTTCGATGGATGCGGAGTCGGGCCTACTGCAACAGATGCGCCCGGCGTTTGGCGGCAACTTGATGGCCACCATCATTTGCCCCAACCACCGTCCGCAGATGGCAACGGTTCGTCCCGGCATCTTTAAGGCGCCCGACTTCGACTACGGCCGTTCCGGCGCGATCACCCAGGTGATGCTTGCGGATGATGCTAAGGCTCGTGTCGAGATCTCGATTCCCGCCGAGGAGTGGGGGCAGCAGGCTTCGATTGCCGATGCCGAGCGCCTTGTCGTGGTGGGTCGCGGCATTGGTTCCAAGAAAAACCTGCCGCTGATGCGAAGGCTCGCCGAGGCTCTGGGAGCCGAGCTTGGTTGCACGCGTCCCGTCGTGGAGGCGGGTTGGCTGGAGTATCGCCATCAGATTGGCCAGACGGGCGTATCGGTTTCGCCCAGGCTTCTCGTGAGTATCGGTGTTTCGGGCGCCATCCAACATCTTGCCGGCATCGGTGGGGCGGAGTGCATTATCGCCATTAACGAGGACCCGGATGCCCCCATTTTCGGTGCTGCCCAGTACAAGATTGTTGGGGACGCCGTCGAGGTCGTCGAGGAGCTGCTGGCCCAGCTTGAGCGCTAGGCGCGCGCCAGCCAGTCGCGCATCTCGTCCTTTAGGCGGCTCCAGGTTGCCTGCGTGGCGGGGTCGGTAAAGGGCCGCGTAATGCCAAAGGGCGCGTCGAGCAGGCGGTGGATATCGCCCTGTTCGCGCGCCAGCGCGCGGCTTGCTGGATAGACGAGCTCAAACATAAAGCAGATAAGCCCCACCAAGAAGTCGGCGGGCTCATCGCGCTCATCGCGTGCGACGCAGCGGTGCTCGTCAAAGGCGGCAAGTGTCGGCGACGAGAAACGGCTGCCGAGAAACGTCTTCTCGTCCACCTTGAGGATAGTGTCGACGGTGCTGTCGGCGATGGTGCGCATAATGTCGATCTTGTCACCATCGCGCACGATATCGCAGAAGCACCGTGTACGCTCGTCGAGTTGTGCCGGCAGGCGAAAGTCGCTGTGATAGGCGATGCTCGCTCGGATGAGCTCGTCATGCGCACCGGTTTCGATAAAGTCACGGATGTCTGTCGTGGCGGGTGCATCGGCGGGATTCTCGCCAAAGAGGACCTCGATGCCCAGCGCCGCATGGCTCATGCTCTCGGCGTCCTTAAAGGTGTCCCAGCGTCGCAGCTGCTCAAAGCGGCCCATATCGTGTAGCAGGCCGCAAAGCCATGCCAGGTCAATATCTTCTGACGACCAGCCCTGCTCGCGCGCTACGGCATCGCATGCCTCGGCCACGTGGTACGTATGCTCGATTTTGAGCGCGATGCGTGGGTTGGTGGCGTCGTAGGCATCGGTGTAGCTTTTGAAGGCCGCGCGCGCCCGGTCTCGATCGATAGCTGTCATAATGACTTCCTAAAAAGTTGTGTCTTTCGATCCGGTGGCAATTGTAGGTGAACTCGGTTGCTGTCGGATGATGATTCTGCCGTATCGCTACATGCGGCTCGGAGACCTTGTCAGGATGAGAAGCGTATGGTGCTCAAAATCGTTAGAACCGTCTGGCCGGTGATGCTTACCTATGTTGCAATAGGCGCGCCGTGCGGAATGATCATGGGGCAGACGGGAATGGAGCCCTGGATGGTCTTTGCTCTAAGCAGTACGTTTGTGACGGGCAGCGGCCAGTTTATGATCTGCAACCTGTGGCTGGCGGGTGTGCCTGCAGCATCGATCGTCGCGAGCGTTGCCGCCATCTCCTCGCGTTTTGCGCTTTACTCGGCATCGATCGCGCCGCATCTGAGGGGTGCCTCGAAGCGTCAGACGCTGGCTGTTGCCGCGACACTTACCGAGGAGGCATATGGCATCTCGCTTGCCAAGTTGGTTGAAGGGGAGGATTGGGGCCCGCGCGAGTCCTTTGTGCTCAACGTGATCCTCATCGCAACATGGGGCGTTTCGTGTACGATGGGCGCCATCGTCGGCGCCGTTGTCGATGTTCCCACCGCCATTGCAGCCTTTGTCTGCACCTCGCTCTTTATCTGCCTGCTCTTTTCGCAGCGGCTGTCGCGCGGCAACGTTGTCGCGGCGGTTTCGGGCGCGGTGTCCGTCGCCGTATGCAAGTTCTTGGGCCTCGTGAATATTGCCGTGCCGG
>DBGFLF010000097.1:0-10492 GCA_048528725.1 Collinsella sp. | reverse complement strand
TGTAATTGATTTTTTCTATGACAGCCGTCTCCCAACTGTTCGGGAGACGGCTTTTTTGCTGCGGAAAAGCCTCGAAACATGCAGTTTGCTGACGTGCTGACCAAAACCTTGCCACGAGCTTGACGGGCTGGTCAGCTTCTGGTCAGCGATTGGTTTGACATCGAAAACCAAGATCGCGATTGCGCCGCTTTGCACTCTGACCGCCCAGACAATGGTGGTACGGGCATTCGCCCGGCACTGCCATGAGAGGAGCGGCCGTGAACAAGAGCAAGCGCATCGCCATCAGTCTGGTCGCGGGCGTGCTCGCTGCTCTGCTCTGCATGGTTTACGGCTCGTCGATCCGCTCGCAAGCCGAACGGGTCCAGGCTGAGACCTTGGCCAAGTACGGTGGCGATCGCGTCGAGGTATGCGTCGCGGCGCGCGATATCGATGTGGGCGAGACCCTCGATGAGACCAATGTCATAACCCAGGAATGGCTGACGAGTCTGCTGCCGCGTGACGCGGCGACCGAGCTGCGCCAGGTGCGCGGCGACGTGACGACTTCGCGTGTTCCCAAAAACGCCGTGATCTGCAATGTCTACACCAAGGCCGAGAGCCACAAGCTCGAGGTGCCTAAGGGCAAGGTCGCCGTTTCGGTGGCGGTCGATGCCGAGCACTCGGTCGGCGGCGCCACGGGCGTGGGCAGCTACGTGGATGTGTATGTGCAAAAAGACGGCGTAACCGATCGGCTGTGCGGCGCGTACGTGATCGATACCAGTGAGGATTCCGGTGCCACGCGCGAGGGCAAGATCGAATGGGTGACGCTGGCGGCTGACCCCGAAGACGTCAAGGAACTGCTGGGAGCCTCGGGCAAGGGAACGGTCAGCTTGACGATTCCTGCCACGGCGCGCGGCAAAAAGAGCGGAGGCGACGAGTGATGAAGGCGATCTGGCTTGCGTGCTGCGCGTGCGGCGATTACGGGCTGTTGCAGCGGGAAGTCGAGGGCCGTGATGCGGGTGCACAGGTGCTTCGCGTGGGTGACCTGGACGGGCTGATTTCCATGGCTCGGGCGTTTCCGTCGCGCCGCGGGGCTGCCATCATCGCGGCGTCTCTGTTTGATACCGAAGATGTGCGCAAGACTGTTGCGCGCCTGACGGCCGAAGGCCGCGTGAGTCGCGTGGTCGTGTTGATAGAAGCGCTCGATCCGTCGGATATCGAGGGGCTGTTTCGCGCGGGGGCGACCGAGGTCATCGCTGCGCACAGTATATGCGGCAACGGGCGCGCGGGCGAGGGAGCGGTTGATTCCGATCGGCACATGACGATTGAGCCCGATGCTTTTGTTGATAGGGAACCCGGGGCGCCTCGCGCTACAAGAGGCCCGCGTGTTGATGATTATGGAAAAGCGGAAGCCGAGCATGGTCGGCGCCCCCGGAACCCCCTTGTATACGATGACGCTGGAGGGCCGGCGCAGCATGCTGGCGACTCCCCGGCTGTAGATATGGGATACGTGCACGGCGTGAATCTGGCGGATGAACTCGACGAAGTTGAGGGCTTTGCCGGGTGCGGCGAGTTATCGCTGATGCAGCATGAGCAGATTGCGCAGAACGAACCTGCCTCGCAGACCGAACAAGCTGCCATGCCGGCTTGGACGCAGCGTGTGGTTGCGGCGGGGGAAACGGGGACGCTGCCACCGACGCCCGCTCCGCCTCCTCCGATGCCGCCGGCAGACGCTGCCGCTCCGCAGCATCGAGCTCCGGTCATCTGTGCCATTTCGGGTTCGGGCGGTTGCGGCAAGTCGACGATCGTTGCCACCATGGCACACACATCGTCGCTGTTGGGCTTGCGTGCCGCCGTGCTCGACCTGGACCTGATGTTTGGAAACCTTTACGACTTGTTAGGCGTCGATGCTCCGCGCGATATGGCGGCACTTATCGAGCCGTCGGCGGCGGGCGCGCTTGCCGAGCCGGATATCGTGGCCACATCGATGCGCGTGGCGCCGGGCGTTACGCTCTGGGGCCCCGTCGCGGCGCCCGAGCAAGCCGAGCTCATGGCACGTCCGGTGGAGCTACTGCTTGATGTTCTGCGTCGCGAATCCGACGTGGTCTTTATCGATACCTCGGTCTTTTGGGGCGACGCCGTGGCGGCTGCGGTGGCGGCGAGCGACCGTTGCCTGGTCGTTGGCGATGCGGCGGTATCGTCCGCGACATCGGCGTCGCGCGTCATTGAACTGGCAAGTCGAGTAGGTGTGCCGCGCACGCGCATGAGTGCCGTGTTCAACCGGTTCGGTGCGCGCGGGGCAAACGAGGACGTCGCCATGCGCTTTGAGATTGCCTGTGCGTTGAGCTCCAAGATTCGTATCGCCGATGGCGGGCAGGATCTCGCCGCGCTCATGGCGTTTGGGCGCGCTGACGAGGCAGTGGGGCAGACCAGCGCTTTTGCGACCAGCGTGCGCGAGGCCACGCGCGAGATGCTCGTGGAACTGGGGTGCGCCGTCGGCCCTTGGAGCGATATGGTCGCCGACCGTGCAACGCGTACCGAGCGCCCGCGTATCCGCCTTCCCTGGTCGCGCGAGGGTGATCAGCGATGAGCCTGCAAACAAGGATTAAGGCTGCCGGCGCTGCAGCGGCGGCAGCGCCTGTAGATGCGGGGCGTCGCCGCGCGGTGAAACGACGTACCAAGCGCGCCGTGATGGACCGCATGGGTTACGACGAAGTGGCGCGTATCAGCGCCTATATCGACCCGGCACTTGCCCGCTCGGAATTGCGTCCTGCGGTGGAGGCGGCGCTCAATGTTGAGGAGCCGACCGATCTCGCGACGCCCGAGCGCGAGACCATCATCGACGAGATTTTGGATGACGTGGTGGGCTTGGGGCCGTTGCAGCCGCTCATCGAGGACGACACCGTTACCGAGATCATGATCAACGGCTGCCGCTCGGCTTTCTTTGAACGCGGCGGCGTCTTGTACCCCATCGAGCATGCGTTTGAGGATGATGAGCAGATCCGTGTGCTTATCGACCGCATTATCTCGCCACTTGGCCGCCGTATCGACGAGCGCAGCCCCATCGTCAACGCCCGCCTCAAAACGGGCTATCGCGTCAACGCGGTGATTCCGCCTGTGGCGATTGACGGACCGATTCTCACCATCCGAAAGTTCTCGGACCGTATCTGCTCGCTGGACGAGCTCGTGGGGTTGGGATCGCTGCCGCTTTGGTATGCGCAGCTGCTGTCGTGTGCGGTGTCGCTGCGACAGGACCTGGCGGTTGCGGGAGGCACGGGATCTGGTAAGACCACCCTGCTCAACGCGTTGTCATGTGAGATTTCCACCGGCGAGCGCATCGTGACGATCGAGGACTCTGCCGAGCTCAAGTTTGCGCATCATCCGCACGTGGTGCGCCTAGAGGCGCGCGAGGCTTCAATTGAGGGCGAGGGCGCGGTGACGATCCGCGACCTGGTAACTAATGCCCTACGCATGCGCCCCGACCGCATCGTGGTGGGCGAGGTGCGCGGTGCCGAGTGCTGCGACATGTTGCAGGCCATGAACACGGGCCACGACGGGTCGCTCACCACACTTCATGCGGGTTCAGAACAGGAGACCGTGGTGCGTCTGACGTTGCTTGCACGTTATGGCATCGATCTGCCGAGCGAGCTCATCGAGGAGCAGATTGCCATGGCGCTCGACGGCATCGTGATGTCCGAGCGCCACGCCGATGGCAGGCGTTTCGTCTCCTCGTATTCGGGGGTGCGACGCGCCGCATCGGGTGGCGTAGAGCTCGAGCGCTATGTGACGTTCGATGCCGCCGAGCGCACCTGGACGCTTGACCGCGAGCCGCCGTTTATCGCAGAAGGCCTGCGGTCGGGGACGCTCACACAAGAGGAGGTGGACGAATGGAGGTCGCTGTGCCCCTCGTCGTAGGGGGTTTGGCAGGGTTTTCTGTTGCGACGGCGTGCGGGGCGGAACCTCGTGTGCCGCAGGTGCCGCCGGCGGAGCTGGCGCGTCAGGCGCTCGAGACGGCGGCAGAGAAGCTGCCGCGCGAGCTGGTGGAAAACGATCTGCTGAAAAAGATCGCCCGTTCGTGGGCATCGCTGGCTCCGGCGCATCGCCTTGGCCTCGTGATCGAAGATGCTTCGGGGCGTTTGGCGTTTCTGCTGCTATCGAGCGGTGTCTGCTGCGTTTTACTAACGATGGTGTCGTTATCGCCCCTCGGATTTGCCTTGGGACTTGTTGCTCCGTTTGCCGTTGGCGCCGCCCGGGATGGCTTTGAGAGCCGGCGTGAGCAACACGATGCAGAAGAGGCCATGCCCGAGGCGTTTACCGCGCTTTCCATGTCGCTTGCCTCGGGGCACTCTCTTGCCCAGGGCATGCGCTTTGTGGGCGCTCATGCGCAAGAGCCGGTGCATACCGAGTTTTTGCGGGTGGCGGCGGCGATCGATTGCGGTATCTCGGCGACCGACGCGCTCGATGACTTGCTCGTGCGTATCGACGCCCCCGGTCTTTCGCTTGTGACCTTGGCGCTTAAGGTGTCTCAGCGCACCGGCGCTCCGCTTGCCGACTTACTGTCCGAGGCGTCGAGCATGGTGGGGGAGCGCATTGAGCTCAAGCGCCGCCTGGATGTTAAGACGTCGCAGGCTCGCATGTCTGCGCATATGGTCGCGGCGATGCCGGCGGGCATGTGCGCGGTGTTGGCGCTGCTTTCGGCAGATTTTCGTCGCGGTCTTGCGACGCCTGCCGGCGCGGGCGCTGTGGTGCTGGGTCTTGCCCTCAACGCCGTTGCCCTGGTGGTTATCCGGCGCATTATGCGGGTGGAGCTATGAGCGCCCCGGTTGCAGTTGCGGCTTGCCTGTGCGCCCTGAGTGTATTTGTCGCGACGGGTTTGGATCGGGCGGATGCACGCAAGATCGCAGGGGCCTGCAAGCGCGAGGCGGTGCTGGTCGCTGCCGCGGGTCGCTCGGTGGTCGATGCTCTGACCGCGCGAGTGAAGGGCGCGGTTGGAGCGGGCGGCCCGGCGCGAGTGTCGCTCGGCGAAGTGTCCGAGATGATCGATGTTGTGCGCTTGGGTCTTTCGGCCGGTCTTTCGTTTGATGCGGCGCTTGAGATTTTCTGCGCCAACCGCCGGTCAGTGCTGGCTCTTCGCCTTGAGCGCGCCTGCATGGCGTGGCAGGTGGGCGTGGGCACGCGTGAGGACGAGTTGTTGGCCGCCGCGCGCGACCTGGACGTGCGAGCGCTCGAGACCTTTGCCATCACGGTGGGGCAGGCGCTCGCTCTGGGTGCCCCACTTGCCGAGACGCTGGCCGCTCAAAGTCGCGAGATCCGTGCGGCTCATCGCGCCGCGGTCGAGCGCGAGATCGAGCGTGCGCCCGTCAAGCTGCTGATTCCCACCGGCACGCTCATCTTGCCGGCGCTGCTTCTGTCCATATTGGGCCCGCTGCTGGGAGCAGGCGGGATGATGTAGGGAGGAATACATGAACACGATGGTCGAAGTTGCTGACAAGGCTTGGAACTGGGCTTTTTGCCGGGCGATCCGCGCTCGCCAGCATGCCAAGGAGCTGTTGCGGGAGGAGAGCGCGCAGGGTACCACCGAGTACGCCATTTTGGTGGGCGTGCTTGTGGTGATCGCGATTATTGCCATCGTTGCATTTAAAGGCAAGGTCCAAGATCTATGGAACGCTATCAGCGAGGGCATCAACAGCCTGTAGAGGGCGAGCGCCCCATCGGGGTGCTGCTGGTGTTTGCTTGCCTGACCGTGGCGATAGCGGCGGTGCTTTGGGGGCTTAACGCCGCGCAGCAGCAGCGTCCTGGGGCCGCCTTCGATTCGGGCTCAGATTCGGCGGTGGTGTCTCAAAAAGATGAGATGCGAGATGCGGACGATTCGGATGTCGCTGTCACGGCGCAAACCTTTCTGCGGACGCTCGACAAGCGGTCTGGCACTGCGACGGATTCGCCTGAGGACAACGCGATTGCGGTCCGGCTTGCATGGTCCGAGGACCGACCGATGACCGAGGCAGCGGCGGATATGTTACGCGCCTACCGCGAGGTGCCAACGGCCCAGCTCGCCCTGAGCGGCTATCTCGATATTAAGGGCAACGTATGGGGCGCCATCGTGCGCGATGGGCGCGGCTGGGTCGATATGGTGACGGTTGCCGCGGATGCTGGCGATGCTTCGTGTCGTCTGCGCGCGGTGCGCCTGGTCCCGCAAACAATAAGCTCAAAGGAGGGATCGTGAAATGCATGGCGTTCTGCGTGAAGAGGTTGCCCAAGCGACTGTGGAATACGCCATCGTCACGGTGGCGCTGCTATCGATCGTGCTGGCGATTGCGGGACTTTGGCGTGCTGGCACCGATGGACGCTTGGCGGCGCTGGTTGAGCGGGCGGCATCCCATGGCGTTGCCTCGATGTCGGTTATCGACGCCGCCGCGGGCGCTAAGGACATTGCGTTGTATTGATATCGCGCGCGAGGACCGGGCGCAGTCTACGGTCGAGGCTGCTTTTTTGCTGCCGACGTTTCTGACGCTCATCCTTCTCGCACTGCAACCGGTGTACCTGCTTTATACGCGCGCGGTCATGGAGTCTGCCGCCGCCGAGACCGCGCGGCTCATGACCACGACGACGGCGGAGGACGACGATCTTAAGGAGTTTACCCGCCGCCGGCTTGCCGCAGTGCCCAACGTTTCGATCTTTCATGCCGGCGGGCCGTTGTCGTGGGATATCGAGCTTGGCCGGGCCGGTGCGGGTGGCGTCTCGTCCGTGTCCGTTTCCGGCGAGGTCAAGCCGTTGCCTGTGATCGGTGCGTTTGCGCAGGCTATGGGTGGTACCGCCGAGGGCGGCTACGTTGAGCTCAAGGTCGATGTCTCGTATCAATCGCGTCCCGAATGGCTGGAGGGAGATTATGATTCGTGGATTGCTGCATGGGATTAAGCGTTTCTGGTCTAGATGCGTTTTGACGCGCCGTCCGAGCTGCCATCGCAAACGAGGCGGCTTTATGGGCCGCGCCGGTATCGACCTGTTTATCGAAGACGGTGCCTACACCACGCTTTCTTCTGCCGTGGTCATCCTAGTGGTGCTCACGTTGTTGTTTTCGTCGACCGCGGCGATATGGAGCATGTCGCGTGCCGGGGATACCCAGGTGGCGGCCGATAGCGGCGCGCTGGCGGGTGTCAACGTAGTGTCGTCCTATCACACGGCTGCCACGGTGGTTGATGCGAGCATCTTGAGTCTGGGCCTGGCGGGGTTTGCCACGATCGGGACGGGCCTGGTCGCCATCCTCATCCCGGGTGCCGAACCAGTTGCCGGCAATATGGTCGACACCGGGATTGAGATCATTAAAACGCGCAACAAGTTTGCCAAAAGCGCATCGGAAGGCTTACAGAAAATCGAGACGGCTCTGCCGTATCTGATCGCTGCGCGTGCCACACAGGCGGTGTCGGCGCAGGATACCGATAGTGTGACCTATACCGGTACGGCGCTTGCTGTGCCCAGGACATCCGAGTCGGACTTCGCTGCGCTCAAAGGGTCAGAGATCTCGACCGATACCATTAAAGACACATCAGATGATTTAGAGCGTGCGGCCGAGGAGCTGCGGAAGGCTTCTGAGGACACGGCGAAGGCTAAAGAGCGCGCTTGGCTGGCGGATTGTGGTGGGTCGGACGAGAGTTCGATTGGCAAGTACTCGTGTATGTGGGAGCGTGCGAAAAAACTAGCAGAACTATCTGACAGCCAGAACCGTCATGAAAAGTCGAGCATCACATGGGAGCCGCAAATAGCGCTCGATCGCGCGAAAACCTATTACCGACAGCGCTTGGCGAATGAAAAACCTCAGGGATCGAGCGTCGAGATGAAAGCGCAGTCAGCCGCTCGAAAAGCGTTCTATGCCTATGCGATTGAAGAGGTCGATCGAGCATACATAAAAGATGATGGCGAACGGTTTTCTGCCTATATCCCACTATTGCCGCGTGTCCCAAACGAGGTGCGGCCGACCGAACTTTACACCGATGCCGCATGGCCTGTAAGCAACAACGACGGCAGAACATACCTGCATTATGGAGTCGAATGCCCCGTCTATCAGAAAGGGACTCCGAGTGGGCTGGCATCTGTTGCTGATTATGATGGTCGTGATACATGCGAAGCGTGCGGCTTCGGCGTGGTTACGCTTGGAAGCGCCCTCATGCCGCCATCGTTCATCGAAAACGGCTTCGAGTACCACTTTGACAAGTTCAAAGAGGCTCTGGAAGACTACGTCGACTGCCGCAACAAAGAACTCGAACTTGAGCGTCAGACCGAGGATGAGGCCGACCGTGCGGGCAATGCTTTTGACCAAGCCATTAAAGCGCTTTCGGGCAAGCGTCCGCGTATCGCTCCGCCCGGTCGCAACGGCGTGGTTGCCTTTGCGGCTTCGGGTGCCATCTCGAGCCCCGATGAGCTCAACTCTTCGTTTAACACGGCAGTCAGGCTTGGCGATCGCGGTGCTATTTCTGCCGCGGTGCTGGCGCCCGATGAGACGACGGCGCAAAACAACGTGCTTTCGCGATTTTTCTCGACATTGAAGGAACGCTCGGGCGGCGTTGCCGGCGTACTCGATGGCGTCATGGATGTTTGGGGACGGCTGCTTGTGGGATACGGAGACATCCAAGGTTCGGCCGACGAACTTATGGACGAGATGATTAAGGGCCTAGGAGGGGGCAGCGGCGCGTTGGGCTCCATCGCATTGTGGCTCGGCGATACCGTTTCGGCGTCCGTGGCGGCGTTGGGCCTGGAGCCGTGCGACTTGCGCCTGCGAAAGCCGGTGCTGACCGATTCCGCCAATGTCATTAAGAGTCCGGGGTCTGACATTGCGGGTCTCTCTCAAGCGCAAGACAAACTGCGAAGTATTCCGTTGGGCGTGACCGATCCCAAGGCGCTTTGCGGGGCATTGGAATATCAAGTCGAACGCACCATTAGCGGTACGGTGTTCACACTTGCGGAGATTCCTTTGCCCGGCGGCGGCTCCATCCCGCTCACCGTCGATGTCGCCACGCTGGTTGGCGCTCTGGGCGGTGGGTCGTAATGAGTATCCGCATGCGTCTGCGCGAGGAGCGCGCCCAAGCGACGGTGGAGATGGCAGTGGTTACGCCCGTTTTGCTGGTGCTGGCACTCATCGTGTACAACGTCATGGTCTTTGCCAGCGCTGTCGCGCGCTTCGACCGCGTGGTGCCCGACATCGTGTTGGCGCACGCCGTGGCGTCGGAGGGGGAGGGCGACGAAAGCTCTGCCGATGCCTCGGCGACGGTTCAGACTCAAATTCTGAATGCCATGGAAGGCTATGACTTGCAGATCGAAGTGTCGAGCGAGCAAGGCGCGAAGGCATCGGATGGTGGCCTGCTCTCCCTATCCGGTACGTTTAGGACCTACACCTGCACCATGCACTATGAGCCGTGGCCGACTTCTCTCAGCATCGCTGGCGTTCCGCTGGGGGCGCCGACAACGTTGTCGCACGAGCGTGCGGTGACGGTCGATCCATGGCGTCCGGGGGTGGTCATGTGACCGCGGTCTCGTCCTACATCGCCTACGCGCGGGCACTCAACAGGCTGGGTTGGACGCCGGCCGAGTTTGTGGTGGCGGAGTCGTTTGTCGTGCGCCTGCGCGGCATGCTGGGACGGCGTCCGGTTGCCGCCAACGGCCTGCCGCTCGTCATGGCGTTTCCACGCTGCTCTTCGGTCCATACGTGTTTTATGGCCTATCCCATCGACATCGCCTTCATCGATCGCGACGGCAATATCCTCGCGCGCTACGAAAACGTTCGTCCTTGGCGCATGTGCTCCTGCCCCGGCGCCTGGGCGGTATTGGAACGCCCTTCAATCCTCGCTACACCTCCCGCCCTCCAACAAGTGCCGGCGTAAGAGATTGGCGACAGCGGACTTTCGTCATACGAAATCGGGTAAGATGGAGGAGAAGGTGCATGGATGTTGAGATCCATCCGAACGCCAAAAAACACTTGACGGAAAAGCAGGTACTAGGTGCCTGGTTCGCGGTTACTGAGTGCATTCGCCGCGAGTCGGAGGACGAGCCGCCGAGATGGCTTGCCATTGGATGGCTTCCAGATGGTCGAAGTGTGGAACTTGTTGCGGTCGAACTAATTCGTGGATGGCTCATTATTCATGCCCTGTCTCCGGTTCAGAAGAAATTCTGGCAAGAGATCGAGCGAGCTCGGCAGAGGGGTCGATGATGGGCAAGACGTATACGGCCGCTAATGGTCAGGTTGTAACGGATGAAATGATTGACGCGTGGTGCGAGTCGTACGAGCGCGGAGAGTTTCCGGATGGCGAACACACCGTTGGTGGGATCGTGCATGGACGGCCCCCGCTCTCAGGTGAGGGGACGGCAACGCTGTCGGTCAAGATTCCTCTGGGAATGAAGGAGGCCATTCGTCGACGGGCGGCTGCCGAGGGGATGACGCCAAGTGAGTTTGCCCGTGCGGCTCTGAGCGAAAAACTTCTTGCTGCCGGCTGATGTCTCTGACGTGCCGATTTATAGAACCGAGGCT
>DBGFLF010000096.1:0-2238 GCA_048528725.1 Collinsella sp. | reverse complement strand
CCTTCGCCAAAGAGACAAGTGACGGTTGTGGCGTCGCCTGCGAGATGGGGTAGAACGGCCTTGGCGTACTCCGCGCTGGCAAGGTTGACGACCGTGGTGTTGGAGCCGGTCGGCGCAATGGCGCATGCAAGTTTGTCGCCCCAAAACGTATAGAGATCGCGAGCGCCGTCGACGGCGAGCTTGGCTCCCATTTCGAGCCGATAGGGCTCAACGCCATGGAAAGGCCGCACGCATCCGTACAATCCGGAGAGGATCCAGAGATGGTTTTGCAGCCAGTCGAGCTGTGCAGCATCCATGACCTCGGGCGCCATGCTTTGGTATTGGATGCCGTGGTAGGACATGACGGCGGGGGAGATTCGGCGCGCGAGATCGGGATCGGCGAGGTCGGCATCGCTCAGGACGGGCATAAATTCGTGAAGCGTATCCAGGCACGTTGTAAGCAGCCTGTCGCTCACGTTCCAAAGGGCCTGAAGACCTGCCGCGCCATCCTCGCGTTCGATGCCTAGCAGTGCCTGATGGAGCCGGGCCGTCTGATGTGCAAAAGGCGGTATGCCCAAAACGTCAAAGGCATCTTGAGCTGTCCGCATCTGTTTGGCGGGCGAAATGACGACCTGTAGCACGGAATCCTCCTTCCGCTAAAAAAGTTGCGGTGAAGTACAGACCGCTTTCCCCGTTGGAAGCCCTGATGAATCCGTATTTCACCGCAAGTTACAAGGGTTGGTTAGGCGCGCTCGAGGAAGGCCTTGTAGCCGCGGTAGGCCTCGTAGATATCGGCCTTGTTAGCGACCTCCCACAGGGCGTGCATGGACAGGACGGCAACGCCGGAGTCGATGACGTTCATGCCGTACTTGGCCATGATGTAGGCGATGGTGCCGCCGCCGCCCGCATTGACGCGGCCGAGCTCGCAGGTCTGGAAGTCCACGCCCGCCTCGTCCATGATGTCGCGGACGAGGGCCACGTACTCGGCGTCGGCGTCGTTGGAGCCGCCCTTGCCGCGGCTGCCCGTGTACTTGTTGAAGCACAGGCCGCGACCCATGAAGGCTGCGTTCTTGGTCTCGAACTTGCCGGCATAGCCCGGGTCGAAGCCAGCGGACACGTCAGAGGAGAGCATGCGGCTGCGGGCGAGCGCGCGGCGCAGGGCCAGCGGGCTGTCCTCGCCGGCGAGCGTCATGATCTCGGCGACGGTGTTCTCGAAGAAGCGGCTCGTCATACCGGTGGCACCCACGGAGCCGATCTCCTCCTTGTCGACGATGAGCGTGATGCTCGTGCGCTCCACGTTGGCGACGTCGATCTGGGCAAGCATGGAGGGGTAAGCGCAGACGCGGTCGTCGTGGCCATAGCCCAGAATCATGGAGCGGTCGAGGCCCATGTCGCGGGCGGGGCCGGCGGGCACGACCTCGATCTCGGCGGAGAGGAAGTCCTCCTCCTCGACGTCGTACTGCTCCTTGAGGATATCCAGGAACATCTGCTTGACGGGCTCCTTGGGGGCATCCTTGTCGTCCTCGTCAAACTTGACGGGACGGCCACCCACGATCACGTCGAGGATCTCGGCGTCGACGGCGTCCTTGGCAGGCTTGGCCATCTGCTCGCTGGAGAGGTGGATCAGCAGGTCGGAGATGGTAAAGACGGGGTCGTCCGCCTTGTCGCCGATGTTGATATCGACGGTGGTGCCGTCCTTTTTGCAGATGACGCCCACGAGCGCGAGCGGGGAAGCGACCCAGTGGTAGCTCTTGACGCCGCCATAGTAGTGCGTGTCGAGGTAGGCCATGTCGCCGGCCTCGAAGGCGGGGTTCTGCTTAAGGTCCAGGCGCGGCGAGTCCACGTGAGCGCCCAGGATGTTAAAGCCCTGCTCGAGCGGGGCGCAGCCCAGGTTGACGAGCATGAGGTCCTTGCCGTGGTTGGCGGCGTACACCTTGTCGCCTGCCTTGAGCTCGCGACCCTCGGCAATCACGGTCTCCAGGTCGACGTATCCCGCCTCCTCGGCCATCTTGATGCCGGTCTTGACGCACAGGCGCTCGGTCTTGTTCTCGCTCAAAAACTGCTTATAGCCGCGGCAAAGCTCCTCGAGCTCCTCGATTTGCTGTGGCGTGTACTTTTTCCATGCGCAGGGACGCTCCATGACGCAGGCTCCTTTCGGATCGATCGTGCTGGTTGATGTACCGTGAGCCATCGTATCACGCGCGGGCTCACGGTGGCGGGGGAGCTTGATGTGCGGTGGCCGCGGGGCGGGGAGCGTGT
>DBGFLF010000095.1:0-2022 GCA_048528725.1 Collinsella sp. | reverse complement strand
TAAATCTGCTGGGTTTGGGTACCGATCTGCTCGAGCTTCGTACGAGCAGCGGCAAGGTCGGATGCGGTATCGGCGTAGGCAGGAGCCGCAAGGCCCAAGCCCAAAACACAAGCGAGGGTTGCCGTAGCAGCGCAGCGTGCCATGTTTTTGTGCGTGTTTGCTGTGCGCATGTAGCTTCCTTTCCAGTAACTAAGGGTAACGGCTAGTCCACCGTCACCAGGCTAAAGAGCTCCACATCGTCATTAGACGGCGTGAGCTTCTCGCGCGGGTTGAGAAACGCAAGCTCAAGGATACAACCGTAACCGACAAGCTTTGCGCCCATATCTCGCACCAGTTTACCTGTTGCCTCGACAGTTCCGCCCGTCGCGACCAAGTCGTCCAGAATCAACACGGTATCTTTAGAGCTGATAGCGTCGGCATGGATCTCAATTGAATCGGTGCCGTACTCGAGCTCGTAGCTCTGGCTTACGGTCTCGCGCGGTAGCTTGCCCGGTTTACGTGCGGGAACAAAGCCGGCGCCAAGGGCTACAGCCACCGGTACGCCAACCATAAAGCCGCGAGCCTCGGGACCCACGACCTTGGTGATTCCCATGCCGGCAAAGTGCTCGGCGAGGGAATCGGTCATGGCTTTGAGCGCCTCGGGATTGCCAAAGAGCGGCGTGATGTCTTTAAAGATGACTCCGGGCTCGGGATAGTCGGGGATGTCGACGATTTGAGATTCGAAGTCGTACATTTCAGGACCTTTCAATGGGTTGCCGGATAAGCGGCAGCGGTTATTTGGCCGCGGTGGCGGTGCCGGATTGCGAAGGGGGGACGACCTTGAGCGGCTTGACGAGAGAATCCTCGTGCGAAGCCGGCGCGGCTATCTCTTCGTTTTTGGCCTTGGTGGACTCGGAGCGAGTGATTTCCTCATCGAGTGCATCGATGTCGGCGTCCTCGACCACGGCGTTGAGCGACTCAAAAACGCGGTTCTTGAGCAGCGCAGTGTGCACACCTTCCGTCAGGTCGTGAAGCTTCTTAAACGCACGCTCGAGCTTGGCGTCGCGCTCGTCATCGGAGGTATCCATTCCGAGCATGCTCACGAGCACCTGCTCAAACATCGAGGACTCGCGGTTGGCGGAAGACACGTACTGACGCAGGTTGCGCGGCTCGATATGGAAGCGTGACAGCTCGGAGCAGTAGCGGATGATCGGAAAATCGCGGCCATCGACAAGCTCGCGATTCTGCGGACTCTTGATGATGCGAATGAGGTCGTTCTCGGCGAGTGAGCGGATAAACGAAATCTCGACGCCCAGCATATCGGGAATGGTCTCGATGGGATGCAGCTTTTGCTTAGTCTCCTTGGGCTCCGTCTTGAGCGGAACATCGGACAGCAAGCCCACCTCGTAAGCGAGCGTTGACAGGTCCGTGGCGTTTTCCAAGCGCTGCTTAATCACGTTGAGCGGCATGTAGCGGGTCTTCTGCAAGTGCAGGATGACCTCCAGGCGATCAACGTCCTCCTTGGAGTACTGACGGTATCCCTTAGGCGTACGATGAGGGGTAATGAGCCCCTCATCCTCTAGAAATCTAATTTTTGAGTTCGAAAGATCGGGGTATGCGCCTCGAAGTAGGTTGACGACTTGGCCGATACTCAGATAGTTGCGTTCGGCCATGCCCTACTCACCGGTTTCGATGCGCTCCGGCGTGCTCTCGTGGTAGATGAGCGTAAACGTACCGATCTGGACGGAAGAACCGTCGTGCAGCGGGGCTGCATTGACGATGGCACCGTCGACCCAGGTGCCATTGAGCGAGCCCAAGTCCTCGATGCGAGCGCCGAGGCCCTCGCGAATAATGCGCGCGTGGCTGCGCGAAACGGTCATGTCATTGAGGAAGATGCCGTTCGCGGGATCGCGGCCGATGGTGGTCACGTCATCCTCGAGCTCAAAGGCGGCACCAGTCTGCGGACCCTTGACGATGGACAGAACGGGGGCGGTGATGCGCACGTTGGCCATGAGGTCGGGAACGGTGACGTCGCTTGAAGGC
>DBGFLF010000094.1:0-4134 GCA_048528725.1 Collinsella sp. | reverse complement strand
GCTGTTTGTATTTGTGCCGTATAATGACCGTTACCTATGACGCGATACAAAAGAAAGGTGTTTGCCCATGCAGGCACAGAAGGCGGAGGGAACCCGCGACCTTATCGGCGCCGAGATGCGCGCCTGGCAAAAGATGCAGCAGATTGCGGCCGGCGTGTTCGAGCCGTTTGGTTTTAAACCCATCGAGACGCCCGCGATCGAGCAGGTGGACGTGTTTGTCCACGGTATCGGCCAGTCGACCGACGTCGTGCGCAAGGAAATGTTCCGCGTGTTCAGCGGTGCCAACCTGGAGCGCGTCTTTACCGAGGGCACCGACACCAAACTCAAGCCCAAGCAGCGCCTGGCGCTTCGCCCCGAGGGCACGGCCGGCGTGGTGCGCGCTGTCGTCGAGAACAATCTGGTGCCCCAGGGCTCCACGCCGTTTAAGGCGTACTACGCCGAGGCCATGTTCCGCGGCGAGCGTCCCCAGAAGGGCCGCCTGCGCCAGTTCCACCAGGTGGGCATCGAGTGGCTCGGCGCTCCCGATCCGGCGGCAGACGCCGAGTGCATCATCATGCTCATGGAGTTTTACAAGCGCCTGGGCTTCGATCTTTCCAAGCTTCGTCTGCTCATTAACTCGATGGGCGACGCTCAGTGCCGTCCGGCTTACCGCGAGCAGGTCAAGCAGTTTATCCTCGATCACGCCGACGAGATGTGCGATGAGTGCCGCGAGCGCGCCGAGCTCAACCCGCTGCGCGCCTTCGACTGCAAGAACGACCATTGCCGTGAGATCATGGCCGACGCCCCGCTGATGGGCGACAACCTGTGCGACGAGTGCCGCGAGCACTACGAGCAGGTCAAGCGCTATTTGGATGCGGCGGGTATCGAGTATGTCGAGGATCCCACCTTAGTGCGCGGCCTGGACTACTACACCCGTACTGTCTTTGAGGTCGAGGCTCCCGGCGCCGGTGTCGGCTCCATCGGTGGTGGCGGTCGCTACGATGGCCTCGTCGAGCTCGAGGGCGGCAAGCCCACGGCAGGCGTCGGCTTCGCCGTCGGTTTTGAGCGCGCCCTGCTGGCCCTGCAGGCCTTTGGCAGCGACCTGGGTGCCGAGGAGGTCCCGTGCGTCTACGTCGCCAATGCCGGCAAGGAGCTGCGTCAGAACGTCTTTGCCATGACGCAGCAGCTTCGCGCCGCAGGGATTGTGACCGAGGCCGACTATCAGGGCCGTTCGCTCAAGGCCCAGTTTAAGCAGGCCGATAAGGTAGGCGCCAAGCTCATCCTGGTCCTGGGCGGCGACGAGCTTGCCGCCGGCAAGGTCAAGGTGCGCGACATGGAGAGCCACGAAGAGGTTCTTGCCGATCTGGCCAACGTCGTCGAGGCGGTTCGCGAGCGTCTGTAGCGCATCTTTTTGAGCTGCGGGCCTGCTAACGTGCCCTGCTCATGGAGAGTAATTGTTACGGGGGTGTTTCGCTTTTATGCGGAATGCCCTCGTTTGCATATGCCGCCCACCGAGAAATACGACCATTTGGGGCAAAAACCCTTGCAATGCAGAAAATACTTTTGTGTGATAAAGCGCAATCAGTGTCGAAAGTATTTCTCAAGCGCCTATAATGAATACCGCATGTTACGTGCATAGAAGGAGGAATGGGAGGAAACGTGGCTGAGAACCTAAGCAACCAGTCTGTACCCGAAGCCGCGGCGCGCGTCGCTGCCGTGGTCAACCGCCTCGTTAACCGAATCGGCTCGAATGCCGAGTCCAGGGAGCGTCTCGCCGAGATCGAGATCCCCGAGGAGCTGCGCGATAATCTGGCGCTGTTCCTGCGCCTGGAACGTCGTGTGCTTAGCGAGTATGATCCCGAGATCGCGGACCTGTTCGACAAGATTTTGACAGCCGAGATTGTGGTCAATGCTGGCAACCCCGGTAGCCGCGCTGCCGACGAGTCCGTTGACGAACAGGGCGTGCCCACTGCCGACGAGCCCACCGCCGTGGCGTTTCGCGAAGCCGTCGATTTGATTGACAGCCTGCCGCTTGATAAGCAGCAGGTCATCGTTCGCGCCTTTACGAGCTTCTTCCACTTGGCAAACCTGTCGGAGGAGAACTACCGTGTGGCGCAGCTGCGCGAGCGCGAGGCCGGCGCATCGACCGATACCGAGGTCGATCCCGCCAACGAACTCACCGTCGCCTATCACCAGTTGGTAAACGAGATGGGCGTCGAGGGTGCCAATGAGCTGCTCGGCAAGCTCGAGTTCCACCCTGTCTTTACCGCACATCCCACCGAGGCCCGTCGTAAGGCCGTCGAGGGCAAGATTCGCCGTATCTCCAACCTGCTGGAGGAGCGTCCGCGTTTGGGCGGCTCCGACCTGGTGGAGAACGAGCGCCATATGCTGCAGGAGATCGACGCCCTGGTGCGTACGAGCCCCATCGCGCTCAAGAAGCCCACGCCGGTCGAGGAAGCCGATACCATCATCGACATCTTCGATAACACGCTGTTCGACGTTATCCCCGTCATCTACCGTCGTTTTGACGACTGGGTGCTGGGCGACAAGGCCGGTACCGTGCCGCCGCTGTGCCCGGCGTTCTTTCATCCCGGCAGCTGGATCGGCTCCGACCGCGACGGCAACCCCAACGTCACCGCCAAGGTGAGCCGCGAAGTCGCCGCCAAGTACTTCACTCACATGGTGCTCAAGCTCGAGGACAAGTGCCGCCGCATCGGCCACAACCTTACGCTCGAGGCCACCTACAGCAAGCCTTCTGCCGAGCTCATTAACCTGTGGAACCATCAGGTCGAGATGAGCCCTCGGTACACGGCCCGCGCCGAGCTGATCTCCGAGCACGAGCCGCATCGCGCCGTCATGCTCGTCATGGCCGACCGCCTGAACGCCACCGTGCGCCGCATCACCGACACCATGTACCACAGCGCCGATGAGTTCCTGGAGGACTTGCGCGTCGTCCAGCGTTCGCTGGCTGCCTGCGGTGCCGTCCGTGCCGCCTACGGTCCGGTGCAGACCATCATCTGGCAGGTCGAGTCCTTCGGCTTCCATATGGTCGAGATGGAGTTCCGTCAGCACTCCGTGGTGCATGCCCGCGCCCTCAAGGATATCCACGAGAATGGTATCCATGGCGATCTGCAGCCCATGACGCGCGAGGTCATCGACACCTTCCGCGCTATTGGCTCCATCCAAAAACGCTACGGCAAGAAGATGGCGCACCGCTACATCATCTCGTTTACCAAGAGCGCCCAGCATGTGGCCGACGTCTTTGAGCTTGCTCACCTGTCCTTTGCACACGAGGAGGATGTTCCCGAGCTCGACGTGATCCCGCTGTTCGAGCAGCTCGAGGACCTCGAGGGCTGCGTCGACGTGCTCGACCAGATGCTCACGCTGCCCGTGGTGCAGAAGCGCCTTGCCCAGACCAACCGCCGCATGGAGGTTATGCTGGGCTACTCCGATTCCTCCAAGGACGCCGGTCCTACCACGGCCATGCTCGCGCTGCACTCCGCGCAGGAGCGCATCGCCAAGTGGGCCGAGAAGAACGATATCGACCTGGTGCTCATGCACGGTCGCGGCGGTGCGGTGGGCCGTGGTGGCGGCCCGGCCAACAAGGCCGTGCTGGCGCAGCCCAAGGGTTCGGTCAACTGCTTCTTTAAGCTCACCGAGCAGGGCGAGGTCATCTTTGCCCGTTACGGCAACCGCACGCTGGCTCAGCGCCATGTTGAGTCCGTTGCTGCCGCAACGCTTTTGCAGTCGGCCCCGAGTGTCGAGAAGACCAACACCGAGACCACTCAGAAGTTCTGGGATATGGCCGAGAAGCTCAACACCGCAAGCCACGAGCGCTATCTGGACCTGCTGAACACCGAGGACTTTACACCGTGGTTCTCGACCGTGACGCCGCTGACCGAGGTCGGTCTGCTGCCGATCGGCTCGCGTCCCGCCAAGCGCGGCCTGGGTGCCAAGTCGCTCGACGACCTGCGTACCATTCCGTGGATCTTCAGCTGGAGCCAGGCACGCATTAACCTGGCCGCTTGGTACGGCCTGGGCACCGCCTGCGAGCAGCTGGGCGATCTTGACCAGCTCAAGGCTGCCTACCAGGAGTGGCCGTTCTTCCGTACCTTTATCGACAACATCGAGATGTCGATCGCCAAGACCGATCAG
>DBGFLF010000093.1:0-4597 GCA_048528725.1 Collinsella sp. | reverse complement strand
GCTCGCCGAGGTGCTCGGCGCCCCGTATATGTCCATCAACTCCGGTTGGGGCGATTGGGACGAGGACCGCGAGGAGGCTTGGAAGCGCTCTGCCGAGCACTTGGCGATTCTTGCGGACTATGCCGGCGAGCACGGCGTGACCCTCTGCATGGAGAGCCTGAGGCCGGAAGAGAGCAACTTGGTGGTTACACTCGCGGACGCCAGGCGCATGCTTGACCAAGTAGCCAGCCCGCACCTTACTCCAATGGTGGACACTACCGCTATGGGAGTCGCCGGCGAGAGCCTTGAAGAGTGGTTTGCCGAGTTTGGCGATGGTGCCATAAGGAACATGCGCTTCATTGATGGCGACCCATATGGCCATCTGGTTTGGGGCGATGGAAAGCACAGTATGGACGATTTCGTACGCGTCCTCAACGCGCATGGGTTCGAGGGCTATCTTGGTCAGGAGATCACCGATGGAAGGTATTTCGATGATCCCGCAGCAGCGGACCGGCACAACATGGACGCCTTCGAGAGGTATTTTGTCGACTAGCGCGTAGCTCCCATTCGCGTGGGGAAGTCAACACGCTTGACGAGAAGACTCGCAGTAAACGTTGGCGGATTCGTCCGCCGTATCGAAAGGAAGAATAACAATGAACGCACATGATCTTATCGCCGACGCAATCGCTGAAAAGGGCGGTTTCGATAGCGTCTTCTGGGTTGCCTGCGGCGGCTCCCTCATCGACCTGCTGCCCGCCCACGAGCTGCTCAAGCGCGAGGCGACTACGTTTGCCAGCGAGGCGTATACCGCCCGCGAGTTCGATATCATGCGTCCCAAGCGCCTGGGCGAAAAGTCCCTTGTCATCGCTTGCAGCCACTCCGGCAACACCCCCGAGGTAATCGATGCGTGCTCGATCGCCAAGGCGGCGGGCGCGACCGTTATCGTGCAGACGGACAACGCGGGTTCCGGCATCGATAACGGTGAGTGGACGTGCTGGGTATATCCGTGGGGCGAGGGAGTTCCGCAGGCGGAGGTGCCCGCCGGCATCTCTTTGGCTCTCGCTTCCGAGCTCCTGGATCAGCAGGAAGGTTATGCCGACCTTGCCGACATGTACGAAGGCATCGCCAAGATGGACCAGATCCTGCCTGCAGCTCGCGAGAAGGTCAACGCCGAACTCTGCGACCGTTTTGCCGCCCTGTGCCAGGACCACAAGTTCCTGTATATCTTGGGGTCCGGTCCCGTGTTTAGCCAGGCCTATGGCTTCGCTATCTGCTCGCTTATGGAGATGCAGTGGCAGAGCTGCGCCTATATCCACTCCGGCGAGTACTTCCACGGCCCCTTCGAGGTGACCGAGCCCGGAGTCTTCTACTTCCTGCAGATGTCTTCTAGTGAGTGCCGAGCCATGGATGAGCGCGCCCTCGCATTCCTCGAGACCCATACCGACACTCTTATGGTGCTCGACGCCATGGAGTACGGCATGGACCAAGTACCGGCGAGCGTTCGCGCGTTCCTTGATCCAATCCTGTTCTACGCGATGAACTGTGAGCTGCGCTCCGCTCGCGGCAAGGTGTTCGACCATCACCCGGACGTGCGTCGTTACATGGGCATCGAGAAGTACTAGCGATTTTAAAACGGGGCGCGAGGCGCGTTGAGACGTGCGAATCCCTCGCGCCCCGTCTGCTCGCCGTAACCACGGCGGTTTACCTGAATGGAGATAACCATGGCAGCCTATCCTATAAGCGTGCTTGGCTTTGGAGACAACGTTGTCGATAAGTACGAGCACATCAAGACCATGTATCCCGGCGGCAATGCAGTTAACTTCGCCGTCTTCGCCAAGAAGCTCGGCGTCGATCGCAGCGCCTACATGGGAATCTTCGGATCAGATGAGGAGGCCGAGCACGTTATAGCATCGCTCGAGGACGAGGGCGTCGAGCTTCTTCGCTGCCAGCAGGTCCTGGGCGTCAACGGCGCCGCTCGCGTGACCGTTGACGAGACCGGGGACCGTATCTTCCTGGGCTCCAATGAAGGCGGCATACGTGGCGACATGCGCTACGTGATAGACCGCTTCGCCGCCGAGTACGTCAGCGGCTTCGATTTGGTGCACAGCGGCAACTACTGCTTCACCGAGCGCGAGCTCCCCAAGATCAAGGCTGCCGGCGTGCCTATCAGCTTCGACTTCTCCGATGACTCCACCGACGAGTACTTCGGGCAGATTGCGCCATTTGTGACGTACGCCTTTATGTCCATGGGCGACGCTTCCCTGGAGGATATCAAGGCGAAGCTCGAGTGGGTGAAGGCCCTTGGCCCTCAAATCGTATGCGCATCGCGCGGGAGCAAGGGCTCCGTCGCCTATGACGGCGAAAACTTCTACGAGCAGGGCATCAAGCCCGTGGCGCCCGAGGAGCTCAAAGACGCTATGGCGGCCGGCGATTCACTGCTGACGGCGTTTTTGGTCACCTATCTTTCCAAGAAGAAGGCCGGCGAGTGCGGCGAGGCCGCGATTCACGAGAGCTTGGACTTCGCTGCCGGTTTTGCGGCGGAGACCTGCAAGATCGAGGGCAGTTGGGGCCACCCGCTGGTCTACGAGAACTAGTTTTTTGTCGTGGCGGGGTGTCTTGGGGCGCCCCGCATTGCGTTAGGAGTCAAGATGTCCGTTCGTGCCTGCGCGGCAGGATTTTGCTGCGCCGATGTCTACCAGAATCTGGATCCCCTGGGTTGCATCCAAGGGGGCCTCTCAGGAGCGCTTCGAGGGGTGCTTCTTGAGTATATGAAGGCAAAAGGGATATGCAATCTTCATATACGGCCTTCTTTTAGAGGGCGTTGTCCTTACTCTTTCATCTCCTTGCCTATGGACATTTTGTCCATAGGCAAGAGTCCATGGTCGAGATCATGGTGAAGTTCTGCGGCCAGTAATTACTGCATTACATATTCTGTTGTCACCTGGGAGGCTCGCTTTTGCGGGCCTCTTTGCGTTGCTAAGGGGCCATGGTCTGTCGATAAATAAAGCGCCCGCTTGCGGGGGAGCAAGCGGGCGCCGTTGAGCGAATATGTTTGCGGCCCTAGCCGCTGCGGGTGATGGGTCCTCGACTAGTTAGTCGTGCCGGAATCGTCGCCCGAATCGGAGCCAGAAAGCGAAACCGTCAACGTGATCGTGCTGTCGGTGGACTGCTTGCCGGTGGGGGAGACGCCCGTGACGGTGGCGTTTTCGTTGCCGCTCACGGGGTTGCCGTTCTGGTCGCAGAACGCGATGTTGTAGAAGCCGGCATTGTTGAGCGCGGTGACGGCGGCAGAGATGCTCTTACCGTACAGATTGCCCGGAACGCTCGCCTTGCCGGACTTCTTGGCAATGACGACGGTAATCGTGGCGCCGGGCTTCTGCTTGCCGCTGGGGTTCCAGCTAATCACCGTGCCCTCGGTAACCGAGTCGTTCTCCTGATAACTCACGTTAACGCCAAAGCCGGCCATGTCGAGCGCATTGCGCGCCTGGGACTCGGTCATGTCAGTCAGATCGGGAACAGAGGTGGTATCCGGGCCGCTCGAGACCTTGTACGAGATGGTCGTGCCCTTCTCGACTTCTTTGCCGGCATCGGTGCCCTGCTCAAAGACCTGGCCTTCCTCGGCTTCGTTGGCTTCCTCGGAAGCGCTGCCCTTAAGGCCAACGCTTGCCAGCGCTGCCTCGGCCTGGTCCTTGGTCAGGCCAACGAGCTGCGGAACCTCAACCTTCTCGGAGGGCTTGGGGCCCTTGGAGACCACCAGGTTCACGCGCGTGCCCTTGGGCTTCTTGGCGTTGCCGTTGGGGGTCTGCTCGGCAACCTTGCCCTCGTCGACGTCGTCGTTGTAGCTCTGGTCGACGGTGCCGACCTCCAGGCCGGCTTCCTTGATCAGCTCGACGGCAGTCTGCTGGTCCTTGCCCAGCACATCGGGCACGGTGACCTGCTCGCCGCCAAAGAGTCCTGTGGCAAAGGCCACCACGATGCCGATGACGGCAACGGCTGCCACCACGGCGGCGATGATCTTGTTCTTGTTGGATTTGGGCTTTTCGACCTCGTAGGAGCCGGTGGAGCCCGAAACCGAGCTACGGGCGGTATTCTGGCCGCTCACGCCCGAGACGGGACGCACCATGGCGCGCGTCTGATCGGAAAGCTCGCGAGTCTTGGTGGCGCCCAGCTCACCGGGGGCACCGATGATGCGCGTGGGCTCCGAGACGTTGACGGCACGGCCCGACAGGTAGCTGTTGAGCACCTGACGAAGCTCGTCGGCGGTCTGGAAGCGGTTTGCCGGGTCCTTCTCCATGCACTTGAGGATGATGCGCTCAAGGTCGGCGTCGACACCGGAGTTGATCTGGCTCGGCGGAATAGGCAACTCGTTGACCTGCTTGAGTGCGACCGAGATAGCGTCGTCACCGTCAAAGGGGACGCGGCCGGTGGCGCACTCGTACATCACGACGCCCAGCGAGTAGATATCCGAGGTGGGGCCGAGGTCCTGACCGCGGGTCTGCTCGGGGCTGACGTAGTGGGCGGTTCCCAGCACGTTGTTGTCTTGCGTGAGGTGGCTGTTCTTGGCGCGCGCGATGCCAAAGTCCATCACCTTGATGTTGCCGTCGGGCAGCACCATGAT
>DBGFLF010000092.1:0-18067 GCA_048528725.1 Collinsella sp. | reverse complement strand
GGAGCCGAGCTGTTGGATATCGATACCTTTGGCTGCAAGTACGCCTACACGGTCGACGGCGGCCCCATCGGCGAGCTGGAGTGGGAGTGCTTCAATGCCGCCGAGGTGACCGTCCGCTTTGAGGGCCAGTCCATCCACCCGGGCGACGCCAAAGGCCGTATGGTCAACGCAGGCAATCTGTTCTGCGACTTCAACGCATTGCTCCCCTACGTGCAGCGCCCGGAGTATACGGAAGGCTACGAGGGCTTTTATCACCTTGAGGGTGTATCTGCGACCGTCGATCACGCCACAGCGCGCTATATCGTCCGCGACCATGACGCCGCCAAGTTCCAGCAGAAACTCGACCTTATTGATGCCGCCGCCTCGATGCTCAACCAGCGTCTGGGTGAGGAGCGCGTGACGGTCGAGATTAAGCAGCAGTATCGAAATATGGCCGAAATCGTTCGTGACTATCCCGAGCTTATTGATGTTGCCAAGGAAGCCTACCTTGCCTGCGGCGTTGAGCCCCAAGTGCTGCCAATTCGTGGCGGCACCGACGGCGCCCAGCTGTCGTTCCGCGGTCTGCCCTGCCCCAACCTTTCCACCGGCGGCTATTGCTACCACGGCGTCAACGAGTTCGTCCCGGTCAGTTCGCTCGTCAAGATGACCGACGTGCTCCAGGAGCTCGTCGCCCGCTTTGCATAGGGAACTCGAACAATCTAGGTAAGCAAAACCGCCCCGTCCTCAAAACCGAGAACGGGGCGGTTTTTGGTGCAAGGGGAGTAGTCAGCACCGCAGGTTGAGCCAACGTCAGCGAGCGACGTCCAAGGCGAACAAGTTGGCATGAAAAAGGCAGGGCATTGACCTTCTGGTCATGCCCTGCCTTTTGAATGACAAATTGTCGCTCTGGGCGGCGCGCAGCGTCGAGCCGTTACGCGGGCTGGTAAGCCCGCGTAACTCTAGTAGTTGGCTTCGTAGCCGTTGCCGTCGCCGGTGGGCTCTTCGTAGTAGTCCGAATCGCTCGAATCAGTCGAATCGTCCGAATCGTCAGAGCTAACCGATGAGGTTGCGGTGCCGTTGGCGTAATCATCGGACGTGTTGTTGTTCAGGTCGCCGATCGTAGAGCTGGAGCCATCGGACTGGCCCATGGTATTGGGGCCCTTGGGATCCTTACCAGCGTCGACGCGCTCCATCATTTCCTTAAGCTCGTCCTCGTAGACAAAGACGTAGCTCACGCCATCAATCATGGTGCTGGCATCGGCATACGAAGGCAAGTTGGCCGAATAGATGCCGTCAACATCCATGCCGCGCATGGCATTGACCGTAGAGACGATGTCCTGAACGCTCATATCGGTCACGAGCATGTCGGACAGCGAATTGACGAGGTCGAAGACCTTGGTGGCATCGAAGTTGTTGAGGATCTGGTTGGCGAGGGCGCCGAGCACCTGACGCTGGTGGCGCATGCGTGTGTAGTCGCCATCGGCATAGATGTAGCGGCAACGGGCATAGGTAAGGGCGGTCGCGCCATCCATGTGCTGCTGACCGGCGGTGATCTTAATGTCGAGATGCTCGGGGTCGTCGACATCGTCGGTTGCGTTAATGTCGATGCCGCCGACCGAATCGATGAGCGACTGCATGCCGTCGAAGCTGACCTCGGCATAGTGGGAAATCTGGACACCGCACAGCTCGTTGACCGCCTGGACCATGGCTTCGGCGCCGCCGTAGGTATGGCAGGCGTTGATCTTCATGGTCGAGCCGTTGTAGACGACCTTGGTATCGCGCGGAATGGAGATGAGCGTCGCCTGCTTTTGCGTGGGATCGATACGCGCCAGGATAATCGAGTCGGCGCGGTATGTATCCTCGCCCGGGCGACCGTCAGTGCCAAGGAGTAGCACGTAGAACGGGTCCTTTGCCTCGTCGGTATCAACCAGGATCTGGCGCAGGTTGTCGGTAATGACGTTGGAATCGCCGAGCTTGCCCATAATGGTGGCAAACCACAGGCCGGCGGCAGTCGTAGCGCTCAACAGCACACCGAGCACAGCAATGAGCGCGACGCGGCGAACCGTATGACCGCGACGACGCTGACGGGCGCGCTCGGAATAGCGGGCAACGTTATCGCGGCTATAGATTTTTGCCTGAGCGCCGGTCGAAGGTCTTCGAGATTCCGTAATGGGCTTTTTCTTAAACATAGGCAACCTGCATTAGTAGATGACGGGATCGGGAACAGTGGCGTGCTCGACATGAGCACCAAGCGCCTGCAGCTTTTCAACAAACTGTTCGTAGCCGCGCTTAATGTGATGGATGGCCGAGACCTCGGTCGTGCCGTCGGCAATTAGGCCGGCGACGACGAGTGCCGCGCCACCACGAAGATCCGGTGAGGTTACCTGAGCGCCGGAGAAGCCCTTGACGCCGTGAATCATGGCGTGGTGGCTCTCGATGCGAATATCGGCGCCCATGCGCACCAGCTCGGATGCAAACATAAAGCGATTCTCGAAGATATTCTCGGTGATAACGGAGCTGCCGTCGGCCAGGGCGGAGAGCACCATGATCTGCGCCTGCATGTCCGTGGGGAAACCGGGGAACGGGAGCGTCTGGATATCGACCGGCTTGATGTGCTCGACGCGATTCACGTGGACGCCATCCTCGATGCGTTCGCAATCGATGCCCATGAGCTCCATCTTCTTGAGCACCATTCCCAAGTGGATGGGGCAAAAGCCCGTGACGTCGACACCGCGGTCGTCTGCCATCAACGCACCGGCAACGATAAAGGTGCCGGCCTCGATGCGGTCGCCCACCACGCGATGGGTAACGGGATGTAGCTCTTCCACGCCCTCGATGGTCACGACGGGTGTGCCCGCGCCGACGATCTTGGCGCCCATCTCGTTGAGCATGTTAGCGAGATCGACGATCTCGGGCTCGCGGGCGGCATTATCGATAACCGTGGTACCCTGCGCGCGCACGGAGGCCATGATGAGGTTCTCGGTCGCACCGACGCTGGCGAACTCGAGCGTGACGGTGGTACCGTGCAGGCCCTGGGGCGCGTTGGCGTTGATATAGCCGTGGGCGGTATCGAACTCAACGCCCAAGGCCTCAAGACCCAAGATATGCATATCGATCTTGCGAGCGCCCAGGTTGCAGCCGCCGGGCATGGCGATCTTGGCGCGATGGAAACGGCCCAGCAGGGGTCCCATCACGGCAGTGGAAGCGCGCATCTTGGCAACGAGCTCATAGGGAGCCTCCCAGGAATCGACCTGAGAGGTATCAATCTCGAGCGTGTGCTCGTCGAGAACATCGATCGTGGCGCCCATACCCTTGAGCACCTTGCCCATCACGTGGACATCGGAAATATCAGGCACGTTCTGCAGCGTCGTCTTGCCCGGCGCCAGAAGCGTTGCCGCCATAAGTTTGAGCGCGGAGTTCTTGGCACCCGAAACAGGCACGGAACCTCCGATGGCGTGGCCACCCTCAACGCGGATAATATCCAAGGTCTACCCTTTCAAAAAGCATGCCCGGGGTGGCTGGGCCATCCCGGGCATGATGTGTTCGCAAATGGTCGAACGCTAAAACGTCTGACTATTGGGCAAGCTTGAGCTTACACCATGCGATTTCATTATAGAGGTAGGCGCGGCGTGCATCATCCTCCGACAAATTACCCAGCTTCTCTTCAAAACCTTGAATATCAGCTTTAACCTTGTCGGCGTCGACGGTCGCCAAATCGCAAGCGCGCTCGGCGAGGACGGTCACGACATCGTCCGCAACCTGGGCATAGCCGCCGGCCACGGCAAACGTGTGGTCGACAGAGCCCATGGCCTTATCGGAAACGCGAACGTAACCGCGGTCGATTGTGCAGATTTCGCTGGAGTGAGCAGGCAGAACGCCAAACTCGCCATCCGTGGACGGAATCGACACAAACGCAGCGTCGCCCTCATAGGCGCAGCTCACGGGGCACACGATGCGGATACGCATAACCTACTTCTCCCCCATCTTGCGGGCGCGCTCGCGCACGTCCTCAATCGTGGAAGCATAGCGGAATGCCTGCTCGGGCAGGTCATCGGCCTTGCCGTCGACAATCTCGGCGAAGGAGCGGACGGTATCCTCGACGCGAACGTAGACACCGGGGTTGCCGGTGAACTTCTCGGCGACGTGGAAGGACTGGGAGAGGAACTGCTGGATCTTACGGGCACGGTTGACCGTAAGGCGCTGCTCCTCGGACAGCTCGTCCATACCCAGAATGGCGATGATGTCCTGAAGGTCGGAGTACTCCTGCAGGAGCTCCTGGACCTTGACGGCGACACGGTAGTGCTCCTCACCGACGATCGAGGGATCGAGAGCGTCGGAGGAAGACGCGAGCGGGTCGATAGCCGGGAACAGGCCGAGCGACGAAATGCTACGCGAAAGAACCGTAGTGGCGTCGAGGTGCGTAAACGTCGTGGCAGGCGCCGGGTCGGTCAGGTCGTCTGCAGGGACGTAGACAGCCTGGACGGAGGTAATGGAACCCGTCTTGGTCGAGGTAATGCGCTCCTGGAGGTCGCCCATCTCGGTAGCCAGCGTAGGCTGGTAACCGACGGCGGACGGCATACGACCCAGCAGTGCGGAAACCTCGGAACCGGCCTGGGAGAAGCGGAAGATGTTGTCGATGAACAGCAGAACGTCCTGGCCGCGATCGCGGAAATACTCAGCGGTGGTAAGGCCGGCCAGACCGATGCGCAGACGTGCTCCAGGCGGCTCGTTCATCTGACCATAGACCAAGCAGGTCTTGTCGATAACGCCAGACTCGCTCATCTCGAGGAACAGGTCGGTGCCCTCACGAGTACGCTCGCCGACACCGGTGAACACCGAGGTGCCGCCGTGCTCCTGGGCGAGGTTGTTGATGAGCTCCTGAATCAGAACGGTCTTGCCGACGCCGGCGCCGCCGAACAGACCCGTTTTGCCGCCACGGATGTAGGGCTCAAGCAGGTCAACGGCCTTGATGCCGGTTTCGAAAATCTCGGTCTTGGTGGTGAGCTCGTCGAAGCGGGGCGCTGCATGGTGGATGGGATAAAACTCCTCCACCTCGGGCATGGGCTTACCGTCGACAGGCTTGCCCATGACGTTCCAAATGCGGCCGAGCGTCTTGGGGCCAACGGGCATCTTCATGGGCTCACCGGTATCGGTGGCGATGAGACCACGCTGCAGGCCGTCGGTCGAGGACATGGCGACCGTGCGGACGACGCCGCCCGGAAGCTGGCTCTCGACCTCGAGGATCGTGCTCAGGTGACCGATCGGGGTCTCGGCCTCGACCGTGAGCGCGTTGTAGATCGGGGGCACCGCGCCGTCAAACTTGACGTCGACGACAGGGCCGATGATACGCACGATGCGGCCATCACCGGCAGTCGTCTTCTTGGTGGCTTCCTCGACCGCAAGCTTTACGGTGTTATTAGCCATTACTGTTCCTCCAATGCTGAGGCTCCGCCGACGATCTCGTTGATCTCGGTCGTGATCGAAGCCTGGCGCACGCGACTATACGTGCGGGTAAGGGTCGAGATGATCGCGGTGGCGTTTTCCGTCGCGGAGTGCATGGCCTTGCGGCGCGCACCCTGCTCGGCGGCCGCCGAATCGATCAGGGCCTGGTAGATGACCGTCAGGATATAAGACGGTACAAGCTTGCCGAGAACATGCTCGGGAGAGGGCACGAACTCGAACGTGGACGAGATGCGCTTAGGGGCGTCGGTCTCGTTCTTACGCGGACCGTGGGCCATAGCGATCATCTCGGGATCGAGCGGCAGCAAGTGCTCGACGCGAAGCTCCTGATCCACGCGGTTCTTGGCGTGGTGGTAGACAAGCTCGACACGGTCAAGCTCACCGGCACGATACGCATCGCAGATATGAGAGGAGATCATGCGAGCCTGATTGAAATCGGGCTCGGAGGAATTGCCCTCAAAATGCATGATGACATTTGCGCGGTCACGGAAATACGTGGCCGGCTTACGCCCACACGCGATGATCTCGCACTCGATGCCATCGTTCGCCCAAGAAGCGGCGAGCTTTTCGGCCGTGCGCTCCACCGTCGTATTGAAACCGCCGGCAAGGCCGCGGTCCGAGGCAATAACGACAATCAGGCCATGCTTGACACTCTCATGCTTCTGCAGCATGGGATCGGTGCCCGAACAGGAGGCGTCGCCGGCGACCGTCAACATGACGTCGGTCAGCGCCTCCTTATAGGGCTCGGCCTGCTTGGAGCGATCGAGGGCACGACGAATCTTGGCCGTAGAGACCATCTCCATCGTGCGCGTGATCTGCTTGGTCGTGGTAACCGAGGAGATTCGCTTCTTAATGTCGCGAAGGTTGGCCATAGGGCTTAGTTCTCCTCTGATCCAGAAACATCCGAATGGTGCTTGGCCATGAACTGCTGCTTGAAGTCACCGATGACACGCAAGAGCTCGGCCTTGGTGTCGTCGTCGATCTTCTTGGCGCGAACCTTGTCGAGCAGCGAGCCAAAGCCATTGTCCATGTACTCGATGAGCTCGGCACGGAAGGGCAGCACGTCGGCGATCTCCAGGTCATCCAGGAAGCCCTCGTTGCCAGCGAACAGCGTAACGATCTGCTCGCCAACCTCAAACGGCTTGTAGCGCGGCTGCTTCAGGAGCTCGGTCATGCGAGCGCCATGGGTCAGCTGCTTTTGCGTGGCCTCGTCGAGGTCGGAGCCGAACTGCGTAAAGCCGGCGAGCTCCTGGTACGAAGCAAGGTCCAGACGGAGGTTGCCGGCGACCTGCTTCATGGCCTTGGTCTGTGCGTCGCCACCGACGCGGGACACGGAAATGCCCACGTCGACTGCCGGGCGCTGGCCCTGGAAGAAGAGCTCGGACTGCAGGTAGATCTGACCATCGGTAATAGAAATGACGTTGGTCGGAATGTAGGCCGAGACGTCGCCGTCCTGGGTCTCGATGATCGGAAGAGCCGTCATGGAGCCATAACCGTTCTTCTTGGACATCTTGACGGCACGCTCGAGCAGACGAGAGTGCAGGTAGAAGATGTCGCCAGGATAGGCCTCGCGTCCGGGCGGACGATGCAGCGTCAGCGACATCTGACGGTAGGCCACAGCCTGCTTGGACAGGTCGTCGTAGATGACGAGCACGTGGCCGCCGGGGTTGGTCTCGCTGGCGGGCTTGCCGTCCTCGCCGTTGTACATGAAGAACTCGCCGATAGCGGCACCGGCCATAGGCGCGATGTACTGCATAGGGGCGGAATCGGCAGCGGTGGCCGAAACGATGATGGTGTAGTCGAGCGCACCGTGCTGAGCGAGGGTCTCGCGGATGTTGGCAACCGTGGAGGCCTTCTGACCGATGGCGACATAGATGCAGACCATGCCCTTGCCGCGCTGGTTGAGGATAGCGTCGATGGCGATGGCGGTCTTACCGGTCTTACGGTCGCCGATGATGAGCTCACGCTGACCGCGGCCAATAGGCACCATGGAGTCGATAGCGAGCAGACCGGTCTGAACCGGCTCGCACACCGGGGTACGATCGATGACGCCGGGAGCCTTGAACTCGATGGGGCGACGGTGCGTGGCGACGATGTCGCCCAGGCCGTCGATGGGCTGGCCGAGCGGATTGACGACGCGGCCGAGCATGGCACGGCTCACGGGGATATCCATAATGCGGCCAGTGGTGCGGCACTCGTCGCCTTCCTTGATGGAGTCGACGGCACCGAACAGAACGGCGCCGACCTCGTCACGGTCAAGGTTCTGGGCAAGGCCGAAGACGGTCTCACCGGTATCGGAGCTCTTGAACTCCAGAAGCTCGCCTGCCATGGCGCTCTTGAGGCCGGAGACGCGCGCGATGCCGTCGCCTACCTCGTCGACCGTTGAAACCTCATGCGTATCGACCGTCGCGGAGAGGCTCGTGAGCTGCTCCTGCAGTTTCTTGGCGATATCCTGGGCATTGAGGGTTTCGGACATTAGGCTTCACCTCCGTACGAATTAGCAGAGTTTGCGAGGGTCTCCTGCGCGACGCGCAGCTGCGTCTTGACGGAAATGTCACGACGCTCGCCGCGGGCCTCGAGCACCAGGCCGCCCACGATAGACGGATCGACCTGCTCGATAAGGAATACCTTGCGGCCGAAGTCCTGCTCGCATTTCTTAGTGATGGTTTGACGCAGCTCGTCGTCGAGCGGGATCGCCGTGGTGACGGTCACGCCCACTACATCCTCGTCTTCCTCGGCAACATACTTAAAGGCAGCTGCCACCTTGGGAAGAAGGTCGAGCTGGTCGCGCTTGGACATGGTGTCGAGCACGGCGATGATCTCGGGGCTGGCAGAAGCCAGGCGCTCGATCATCTCGAGGTCCTCGAACACATGGTTCTCGGCCTTGGCGGCTTCCAGAAGGGAGCGCGCGTAGGTCTCGAGCACCTTGTCCTGATAGCGGCTAGTCGGCATTCAGGCTACCTGCTTCCTGGATGTAGCGCTCGATGAGCTTCTTCTGCTCGGCCTCGTTCTCGAGTGCCTCGCCCACGATCTTGGTGGCGACGGCAACGGACAGGTCGGCGATGGAGTTCGCGGCACCGGCGTAGATGGACTTGCGCTCGTCCTCGACGGTCGTATGGGCCTTGGCGATGATCTCCTCGGCCTCCTTGTGAGCAGCCTCGATGATACGGGCGCGCTCGGACTCGGCGTCCTTACGGGCCTCGAGAACGATGTCGGCAGCCTGACGACGGGCGTCGGTGACGATCGAGTCGGACTCAGCGCGCTTGGCGATAGCCTCCTGCTTGGTCTTCTCGGCCTCGTCGAGGCTCTCCTCGATCTTCTTGCCGCGCTCCTCCATGGTTTTCATGATGCCCGGCAGGGCGACCTTGGCCAGCACGATCCAGATAATCAGGAAGGCGATAAGCGCCGGGATGAACTCCGCCATCTTAGGGATGAGGATGTCCGCACCGGCGGCGCCGTCCTCGGCGAACGCGGAAACCGGCATGAGCAGCGCGGCCGCGGACGCGGAGAGTGCGATCGCGCTCTTCTGGGATGAAAGATTCATACTTGACGCTCCGTGCTATTTAACGATCAGCGCGACAACGAAGCCGATCAGAGCCAGAGCCTCGCCGAAGGCGGAGCCCATGATGAAGACGGTGAACACGCGGCCCTGGACCTCAGGCTGACGGGCCATAGCACCCGTAGCACCCAGAGCAGACAGGCCGATAGCAAGACCAGCGCCGATAACACCGAGACCGTAACCGATAACTCCCACGATTCCTCCTTTGTCGTGCGTGTCTTATTTCACGCAGGATAACCTTTTTATAACTGCCGGGCTCCATGGGTACGGGCACCGGCGGTTTAACGAATTGCCTTACCTTTAAGGCGCGAACGGAAGACTACTCCTCCTCCGCGACCTCCTCTGCCTCGGAGACATACACGGCGGTAAGGACCGTGAAGACGTAAGCCTGGATGGCGCCGACCACAAGCTCGATCGCATAGATCAGGATGAGGATGGCAAGCCAGGCCAGCGAAGGCAGGGCGCCGACGGCGTGGGCCGCGGAAACCTGCTGAAGCAGCGGCTGCATGAACATGCTCGCCATGATGGCAAACGAGCCCATGACCACGTGTCCTGCGAACATGTTGCAGAACAGACGGACGGCGAGCGTGATGAGGCGCAGGAAGGTCGAGAAAAGCTCGACGACCCACACGAGCACGTTCATCGGGAAGCTCACGCCCTGCGGGGCGAGGCTCTTGATGTAGCCGATCACGCCGTGAGCCTTGCATCCGTAGTAGATGAAGTACACGAAGGCGAAGATGGCGAGCGCGGCGGTGGAGCCGATTGCACCGGTGCCGGGCTTCATTCCCGGGATCAGGCCGATCATGTTATTGATCAGGATGAACAGGAAAAGCGAGCACAGGAACGGGAAGTGCTTCTTCCAGTTCTCACCCACGACGCCCTTGCCGATATCGTTCTCGACGTACTCGATGATGTACTCGAAACCGTTGACGAAGAAGCCCTTGGGAACCAGGGTCTGCTTCTTCTTGAACACGGCCAGGACGATCAGGAGCACGATCGTGGAGACGATCAGCCAAAACGAGTACTGCGTGATGCCGCAGCTCAGATCGCCCACGACAGGGGTGGAGCTGAACTCGCTGACCAGATGATTAATCTCATCAGGCAGCTTTTCAAAAATTTCCACGACTTACCTTTCGACCTCATGAGGATCTCGCAGCGCCTTGGCGACGCGAACCGTGCAGGCGGCCATAAAGGCCACGAAGCCGATCGCCTCGCCCAGGAGGAACATGCGAAATGCCTCTCCGAACAACACAAACACAACCAAGGTAAAGACGAGCAGGGCGATTGCCGAGACCGCCAGACTCACCATACCCTTGAGCATGTCCGCATTCTGCTTATCGTCAAGAACCGGCTTGAGCGTAAAGACAAAGGGAAGGAAGGCAATTGCGCCCGCAATGGCGCCTGCAACGATAGCGAGCAGATCGGCTATCTGAAACACTGGCGTCCTCACTTTCCTTTTTAACGCCTCACAGAACAGTTCCCGCCAAACATTGGTGACTATTGTACGAGCCAATCGCTAAAGTACAACCGAAAAAGCATCGGTTAATACGCACCTGTTCGTTTTCTTAAGACCTTCTTTATGCCGCAGGTACGGTAATACGTTTTTCTCGAACCCTGCAGGGCAAAACGTCCGTTAACAGGAGTGCGCGCGGTCGCCTTTTGTTCGTCCGCGCGCACCGTTTCTTCGTATTTGCAGCCGCGGCCGTCTTAGCCCAGCGACTAGAGCGTGCCGTAGATGCGGTCGCCGGCGTCGCCCAGGCCGGGAACGATGTAGGCAGCCTCGTTGAGATGGTCGTCGATGGCGCAGGTATAGATATGCACATCAGGGTCCTTCTCAGTCAGCGACTTGAGGCCCTCGGGCGCAGCGACGATGCACAGCATGCGGATATCTTTGACACCGCGCTCACGCAGGTAGCTGATGGCCATCTCGGCCGAACCGCCCGTGGCGAGCATGGGGTCGACGACCAGGCAGATGCGCTGGTCGATATCCTTGGGCATCTTGCAGTAATACTCGTGCGGCTCGTGGGTGACCTCGTCGCGCTCCATGCCGATGTGGCCCACGCGAGCGGAGGGCACCAGGTCGAGGATACCGTCGACCATGCCAAGGCCCGCACGCAGGATGGGCACGATGGCGAGTTTCTTGCCGGCAAGCTGTTTGAACGTGGCAGTAGTGATGGGGGTCTCGACCTCGACGTCTTCCGTAGGCAGGTCGCGCATGGCCTCGTAGCCGTCAAAAAGCGCGAGTTCGCGCACGAGCTGACGGAACTGGTTGGTGCCGGTGTTTTTGTCGCGCAGGATCGACAGCTTGTGCTGGACGAGCGGATGATCGACAAGCGTCACACGGGACGCATCGTAGGTGACGGTCATGGGTTGATTGCCCCTTTCGTTGCAGCCGCAAAACGGCCTTGCTGACAAGGCGCGCAGCAATGTTGCCGCCGCACGCCATGCATAAGTTTAGCGGTTTGTTGTATCGAGCAGCCCATCGCAGCCCTACTGAGCGGTGTTGAGCGAACGCTTGACGGCATCACGCCAACCAGCGAGGTTGCTCTCACGGCGCTCGGCGGACATGTGAGGATGGAAGACTTTGACGATCTGAGCGTTTTGCTCCAGCTCCTCCAAATCCTCCCAATAGCCGACGGCAAGGCCCGCCAAGTACGCGGCGCCGATCGCCGTGGTCTCCACCGTCTCGCACTGCAGCACGGGGATATCCAGCAGATCGGCCTGGAATTGCATGATGAACTCGTTGCGCGAGGCACCGCCATCGACGGACAGGCGCTCAATCGAAAGTCCCACGTCCTGCTCCATGGCGCGCAGCACGTCATAGCTCTGGTAGGCCATGGACTCGCAGGCCGCACGCACAATGGTCGCGCGACTCGAGGCGCCGGTCAGGCCGCACACGATACCGCGAGCATGCGGGTCCCACCAGGGAGCGCCCAGGCCTGCGAAGGCGGGAACGAAGTAGCAGCCCTCGTTGTCGTTAATCGAAGTGGCGAGTTGCGCGGACTCGCTCACGCTCGAGATGATGCCCATGTTGTTGCGCAGCCAGTTCATGGTTGAGCCGGCGGCAAAGATAGAACCCTCGAGCGCATAGCTGATCTTGCCGTCCGCGGCGATACCGATCGTGGAGACCAAACCGTTCTTGGATTCGACGATCTCGTCGCCGGTGTTCATGAGCATAAAGCAGCCCGTGCCATAGGTGTTTTTGGTCTGGCCGGGATGGAAGCAGCAGTGGCCGAACAGCGACGCCTGCTGGTCGCCCGCCACGCCCATGATGGGTGGCATGTTGGTCATGATGTCGCTCGCAACGCGGCCGTAGTCGCCCGAGCTCCAACGAACCTCGGGCATCATGGAACGCGGGACGTCGAAAAGCGCCAGCAGATCGTCGTCCCAATCGAGCGCATGGATATTAAAGAGCGCGGTGCGGCTGGCATTGGTGTAGTCGGTGGCAAATACCTGACCGCCGGTGAGGTTGTAGATGAGCCAGGTGTCGATGGTGCCGAACATGAGGTCGCCCGCCGCCGCGCTCTCACGCGCACCATCGACGTTGTCGAGGATCCACTGCACCTTGGAGGCCGAGAAATACGGGTCGAGCGTAAGCCCCGTGCGGGAGCGCACCAGCTCTTCTGCGCCCTGCTCGACCAGCTCGTCGATCAGAGGTGCGGTGCGACGGCATTGCCACACGATGGCGTTATAGATGGGTTGGCCGCTTATGCGGTCCCACACCACCGTGGTCTCGCGCTGGTTGGAGATACCGATGGCGGCGATGCGGTCAGAATGGATGCCGCTCTTAAACTGGACCTCCATCATCACGCCGATCTGACTGGCAAGCACCTCCGTGGGATCCTGCTCCACCCAGCCGGGGCGCGGGAAGCTGGTTTTGACGCTACGACGCGCCTGGGCGACGATGCAGCCGTACTCGTCGACGATAGTCGCGAGTACCGAGGTAGTGCCGCAGTCGAGCGCCATGATGTAGGAACCGCCAAAGCTAAACGAGGCGTCTTCCATACCCAGGCTACCTAGATTCAACGACATCGCTTACACCTTTCTATTGCATCGGGTCGGACAGGACCCGCTCGATCTCTGATGCGGGAAGCGCGCCTTGGCGCAGGATCTGGAGCTCGCCGTGCTGAAACGACACGATGGTTGAGGCGTCGCGACACGGGGTCTCACCGGCGTCGACGGCCACATCGACCCCCTCCAGGATGCGCTCCTCCACCGTGACAAAACTTGCCGGCGCGGGCGCGCCATGCGTGTTGGCGCTGGTGCAGGCAAGAGGGCTGCCGCAGGCGCGGATGAGCGCCTGCACCACGGGCGAGGCCGAAGCGCGAAGTGCCACCGTGTCGTCGGCGGCGCGCATAAAGGTCGGCACGCAGGGGGCCGCCTTAACCACGATAGTCAGGGCGCCCGGCCAGCATCGTCGGGCGAGCACGCGGGCCTCGTTAGGGATATCCACGCCATAGCGGTCGAGTGCCTCGGCATCATCGACCAGCCAGGCAACCGTTTGGGTGAGCTCGCGCTGCTTGAGGGTAAAGATACGACGATAGCCGGTGCCGAGTGCGGGGACCGCGGCGCCGTTGACGGTGGCCTGCGGATCGCGCGGCCACGGCAGAGGTTCACTTGTATCTTGTGGAACGGCATCCGAGAAGGCGTTGACCGCCACGGCGACACCGTAGACCGTCTCGGTTGGAATAAGCGCCAGGCCGCCGCGACCGAGTAGCTCGGCCGTGCGCTCGACTGCAAGCCGATGCGGCTCGCGCGCTCCCTCGTATACCCGATAGACCGTCTGCATGTGTATGCCAGCCCCTTACGCTCTGGTGCAAGTTTGTTTACTGTGGGGCATTCTCGCACGAAACGTTCAACCTATTTGCCTAGAGCGCGTGTTGGTTTGGTGAGCGGCTCTAGTAGTCGGTGAAAGTGAGGGGGTTAATTGAAGATTTTTAGCGCGCAAGCGTAACGGTACGATCGGGAAACTCGATGCTTGCAACCAGTTTTCCGCCGAGGCTCTCTGCGTACCTGCTCAGCGTGTCAAGCCTCATCGAACCCAATTCCCCACGCTCGAGCTCGGATACGCGTTTTTGAGAAACGCCCATCGATTGGGCGACCGACGCCTGTGTTAGATCTTTTAGCCTGCGAATCTGAGCAAGCTTATAGGCTTCGATACGATCGCGAGTCCTCTCCTGCTCGGCGGTAATGGAGTCGCGTGTTATCCCGCGAGATTCCATATACTCATGCAGTTCCATCTCGATCGAGCCTCCTTACGTGGCGACGGTATATTTGCTCGGCCTTTGGAATGTTGATCGCATACCAGCCGTTCCATTTTGCCCTTGACGATCCCGCTCGCGACTTATCACCCGCCAATAGCAATACCGCCTGGCGCTTGGGGTCAAAGGCGAAGAGGATGCGGATCACCTGCCCACCACATGAAGTCACTCTCAGCTCCTTTAAATGATGAAGCTTCGAGCCCTTGACACGGTCAACCAGTGGACGACCAAGGCTGGGACCTTCCTTTTCGAGCACCAAAAGGTCTGCATAAATCTGCTTCAACGTAGCTTCATCCTGCTCATCAAGCCAAGGTTCAATGTAATCAAGCACGATACGGTACCGATGCAGCTGATTTGACATACCTTTCTCCTTCTATAGTAGAAGTTTTACGGTATATTGCAAGAGCAAACTTGAGCAAATGTCTATTAGTTCAGCTTAATTACGCTGCTTGGGCTCGGTGACGATGGCTCGGACGATGCGGGGGCGATCGGTGAGGTCGTGGACGATACGCACGTCCGAGAGACCTGCCTGGCGGCAGAGCTCGGCGGCGGCATCGAGGGCACCCTCGTAGAGCTCGCAGGCAAAGAGGCCGCCGGCGCGCAACATGTAGGGCGCCGCGTTGAGCAGGCGGCGGAAGATATCGAGGCCGTCGGCACCGCCCTCGAGCGCCAGATCGGGCTCAAAGTCCTTGACCTCGTGCGGCAGCGAGCGCATGACATCGGTGGGAATGTAGGGCGGGTTGGAGACGAGTACGTCAAAGGTGCCCCACTCGTCGTGGGGAATGGAGCTCACCAGGTTGGTGAGGCTAAAGGCGACCTCGTCGGACGTGAGGCCAAGCGCATCGCGGTTTTTGGTAGCAAGGTCGATGGCGCGCGGCTCGATATCGGTAGCAGTGCAGGCGACGTGGCCGCGACGCTCCCGGGCAAGCGAGAGCGAGATACAGCCCGTGCCGCAGCCGACCTCGAGAACGCGGGCGATGTGGGGCTCGGCTGGAGCAGGTACGTTGGCCTCGGCGGCATCTTGCACGAGAGTCGTCTGTTGGTCGTTGCCCTCAATGGCGATGCCGTATTCGTCGAGCTCGGGCTCGGCGGCTTCCGCGGCTTCGGCTTCTGCTGCCTGCGCGGCGGCTTCCTCGGCTTCGCGATCGGCAAGCTCCTCGGCATAGGCGCGGCTACCGAGCACGTCGCTACCCAGCGCAGCCTCATCGGCGGCCGTCAGGTTGGCGGCACGGCGCTCGGCGGTCGCGCGTTCGTCTGCCAGCGCCGCCTCGGCTTTGCGAGCCTGCTCGACCTCATCGTTCCAAGGCAGCTCCACGCGCTGGCGGGCAGCGGCCTCGGGGCTCAGTACCTCGGCATCCAGGTAGTTGAGGACTTCTTCGACGAGCATCTCGGTCTCGGGGCGCGGGATGAGCACGCCGGGGGCACACGCAACATCGATCATGCGAAACTGCGTGCTACCGGTGATGTACTGCAGCGGCTCGCCCTTCGCGCGACGGACGACCGCCGCGTGCATGGTCTCGAGCTGCGCCGCGTCGAGCGTCTCGTCCATGCGCATATACAAGTCGATACGCGCCAGGCCCGTTGCCGCGCACAGCAGCCACTCGGCAGAAAGACGGGGGTGTTCCTCGCCGCGCTCGGCCAGGTACTCCTTGGTCCACTCGAGACAACGCTTGATGGTCCAGATCTCGTTTGCCATGGGGTCCTCCCCTCTTAAGCGCCGGGCGGCGCACGAATGTCGGAGCAGATTGTACGCGAGGGCGGCACGCGGCAAGGGACGATTGGAAGCGATTATCGAGAATCAGCCCAGAATTTTGCTTGGAGCCTGCCTAGAGTGTTCATTCATCGACGTCTAAATCTGCATCCGTCAAGCTTTTGGCAAGGTTGCCCCTAACCTGACCAATATCTAACCAAGAACTTGCCAAATCACTTGACGCGCGACGCGTCAAAAATCGCCCCGCGACTTCTTGGACGATTTTTCAGGCAATATTTCCAATAGCAGATGCACACCGTTAATTGCTTTAAGCAGGTAGACAGTTTAACGGCCATCAAAGCCGATCGAACAACATCTCAAAGCAATGTGCCCACCCTAGTCATTTAAGAACGTCCCCAATGACTACCTCTAAGACGCCGCAGGTTGAGCATAAATCAGCGAAAACGCCCCTAAGCGAGCAAGGTGACGTGAAAGAGGAGGGAAGCGTACTTCGGTACGCGACCGACGATTGAACGTCAGATTGCCGCTTAGGGGCGTTTGCAGCGTCGAGCCGTTACGGCGTTTGGTAAAACGCCGTAACTTAAACTGCTTGTGCCAGCTTCTCGGCTCGCTCGGCGGCGGCAAGCGCCTCGATGACGGTGCCGAGTTGATCGCCCAGAAGGACGCCGTTGTAGGTGGAGTTGAAACCGATACGGTGATCGGTCACGCGGTCCTGGGGCTGGTTGTAGGTACGGATCTTCTCGGAACGGTTGCCGTGACCGATCTGACTCTGGCGCTCGGCGCCGAGCTCGGCCTGCTGCTTCTCGAGTTCCATCTCGTACAGACGGGCACGCAGCATCTGCATGCAGACCTCGCGGTTCTGGATCTGGGAACGCTGCTCCTGCGACTGCACCACGGTGTTGGTGGGCAGGTGGGTGATGCGCACGGCGGAGTAGGTGGTGTTAACGCACTGACCGCCAGGGCCGGAGGCACAGTAGGTATCGATGCGCAGGTCGGACTGGTTGATCTGAACGTCGATCTCCTCGGCCTCGGGAAGCACGGCGACGGTTGCCGTGGAGGTCTGGATGCGACCCTGGGACTCGGTCTTGGGGACGCGCTGGACGCGATGCACGCCGGACTCGTACTTCATGACGGAGTAGACGCGGTCGCCCTCGACCTTGAACTCGATGGACTTAAAGCCGCCGGCCTCGCTGGGGCTGGAATCGAGCACGGTGGTCTTCCAGCCGCGCGACTCGCAGAAGCGCTGGTACATCTTGTACAGATCGCCGGCAAAGATGGCCGCCTCGTCGCCACCGGCGGCGGAACGGATCTCGACGATGGTGTTCTTGTCGTCGTTGGGGTCGCTCGGGATGAGCATGTACTTAATGTCTTCCTCGAGCTGGGGAAGCTTCTCCTCGTTCTCGGAGATGTCCATCTGGAGCATCTCCTTCTCATCGGCATCGGTGGTATCGTGCAGCATTTCCTTGGCAGCCTCGATGTCATCGAGCGCACCGATGTACTCGCGCGAGGCGGCAATGAGGTCGGACTGGTGCGCGTACTCCTTGTTGAGACGCGTAAACTCCTTGATATCGGAGGCGACGGCCGGGTCGGAAAGCTTCTTCTCGAGCTCCTCGTAGGCCTTGATGATCTTTTCGAGCTTGTCGCGCATGGCGGGACTCCTTTATATGCGTGAAGGTGAAAATCGGCAGAATTGATGGGGCGCACGGCGCCGCTGCGGGGGTAAGCCCGGCTAGAACATGTCGATCTTCAGATACATGCGCATCCCTTCGCGTATGGGGTACATAGTTGCGGTCTAACCCATACATGATAGCGTGCGCAGGCAAACCTGCATATAACCCGCACGGAATGATTGGTGCAAACAAACCTGACCCCATTGCACCAAGGGCTTGCTTTTTGGCTAGAGCGTTTGGAGTAGAGCGACGAGGAAGCGGATGCCTTGGAGGTAGGCGCGGCGGGTGATGCGCTCGTTGGTGCCGTGGACGCCGCGATCACACTCGTCGTCATCAACCACAAAGGCCGAGAAGCGAATGCACTCAGGGCAAATGTGCTGGTAGTTGGCAGCGTCGGTCGCACCGATCACGGTCGAGGGCACAATTG
>DBGFLF010000091.1:0-2482 GCA_048528725.1 Collinsella sp. | reverse complement strand
CGATTTTGTTAAGCGTGGGCAATAGGATGCTAAGACGCACCCTACCATCTTGGCATCCTATTGCCCACGCTATGTCATTTGCTTTCCTCCCGTCTCGTTGGCCCTTCAGTCCCATTCCGGCACAGCGAGACATTTCCTAGACGACTGACCGTGGGGCCGGCTTTTCTGCTTTTACAGCAGTGCCTCCGATAACCCTCTTTTGCCGGCCCAGGTCAGCCTTTTCTTCACAACCGAAAGGACGGGTAGCAGCATGCGACCGCTCATCATTATGAATGGCGAGAAGATCAATTGGTGCCATACCGTCATCAGGATGTTGATGTATTTAGCAGGCGTCGCGACGCTCGCCCTCGGCATGAGCATCCAGACTGCGTCGGGCCTAGGCGTGGCAGCGCTTACCTGTTTTGCCACGACGCTGTCCATGCTCACCGGCAAGACGCTCGGCTTTTGGATTACCGCGACCTATGTCGCCTACATTGCCGCACAGGCAGCCATCTTGCGCCGCGAGTTTCAGCCGCGCATTTTGCTCGAGCTCTTTTTCTCAACGCTGATCGGCGGCTTTACCGATTTCTTTATGAACGTTAACCCTCTGCACCCCACCGCGCTGCCGGCACAGGTCGTAACCATGCTGCTCTCGCTTGCCATCACCGCGTTTGGCGTAAGCCTCGTCGTCAATATGGGCGTCGTTCCCAACGCACCCGACGGCTTGGTACAGGTCATTGCCGAAAAGCTCAAATGCCGCTTTGGCGATGTGAAGGTCGTATTCGATTGCTCGCACGTCGCCGCCTCGCTCGCGCTGTCGCTGGTCTTTATGCACAACCTGGGCGGCTTTGGCGTCACGACCGCCATCTCGGCACTGTTCCTGGGCCATGTCATCAACGTCGCCAATAAGCTCTTCGCCCAGCGCTTTATCCGCGTGGCCTTTGGAAAATAGCGCCACCGCAAGAACCCGCGAGCAGCGCTATACGTTGCTATATCTCACTATACTTTGCTATATCTTGCTATACTTTGCTATATCTTGCTATATTTTGAGCAAAGGTGGCTCGCATGCAAACAAACCCTTTTAAGCCCACAGCAGGCAAAACACCTCCCACGATTATCGGCCGCGAAGATGTCCTCGAGGAATTCAATGAAGGCCTCGTCAACGGGCCTGGCGCCCCGGGACGCCTTATGCGCATAGCCGGCGTCCGCGGAACGGGCAAGACGGTCCTCCTTGACGAGTGCTCACGTTTGGCGCAAAGCCATGGCTGGACGGTCATAAAAGAAGTCGCAACCGAAGGACTTTGTCAGCGCATTCTCGAGCAGCTGCAGCCCAAATTCCAGGCCAAACACGCCAGATTTGAGCCAAGCGTAGCTGGCATATCCATCGGCAGCATAGACATTGAGCGAATCGGCCCATCGCTGCGTGACGCCATGAGGCAGGCAATATCAAAGAACGGCAATGGTCTGCTCATCACCCTCGATGAGGTCCAAGACGCAGAGCTCGAAGAGGTCCGAACGCTCTCCATTGCGATTCAGCAGGTTATCGGCGAAGACCTTGATATCGCCTTTGTTTTTGCGGGGCTGCCTTCGATGATAGAAAGCGTCATCAACGGAAAGACACTTACGTTTTTGCGCCGTGCCCTCCCCTTTGACCTGAAGGCTGTGGCAGTAACCGAAGTGTCGTACTCCCTCGAAGAAACCATTGAAGCGTCTGGCATGGAGCTGCAACCAGGTATTGCCGGCCAACTTGCCGAGGCAACGCAAGGCTACCCCTTTATGATTCAGCTCGTTGGATATTACGCATGGCAACTGGCACGACGCGCCCATACAACTGTAATTGGAGAGGAAGAGGCAAAGCGAGGCATCGCAACAGCACGCGAACGCTTCTGCGCAATGGTGATTGAGCCCGCGCTGCAGCGCATTCCGCCCACGTGCATCGCTTATCTGCTGAGCATGGCGTCCTTAGGGCAGACGAGCTCGACCAGCATGGTTGCCGATGACTTAAACAAGACACCTCAACAGGTAAGTTCCATCCGCAGTCGTCTGCTGAGAGAGTCGATCATTGAGGCGCCCTCGTACGGCAAGGTCTCATTTGCCATCCCCTACATGCGCGACTACCTCAACGAACACAAAGCCGAACTGGAAGCTGAACTGTAGAGGCGCCAATATCCCAGAGGACAGCAGGCCCCAAGCCGGTGTAGGCTTGGGGCCTGTTTTGTAGCTTTGCTCTTTTGAGCTATGCGCGCTCGTATTTCGTGGCGCGTCCTGTCCCCCGCCTTACGATCGAGTTTCGGTTGAGCAAAGATTCAAGCGCCGTCAACGTGCGCGTGCGGCTCAATCCCGTCTGTTGCTCAATCTCACCCCGCGACAGTATTCGTCCGCCTGACAAAACCTTGAGAACCTGGACCTCTTCCTCAGACCCTTCAAAGGCATCGATAACGGGCAACGTGACGGCCACCATGCCGCCGCGAACATCAAATACCGGCTGGCTCAAAGAATCTCG
>DBGFLF010000090.1:0-6393 GCA_048528725.1 Collinsella sp. | reverse complement strand
GACGCCCGCCGATATCGAGGGCATCAAGCGCTCCGCCGCCATCAACGTGGGCGTGCTCGACTACGTAGGCGAGCACATCGCCGCGGGCATGACCACCAACCAGATCGACCAGATGATCTACGACTACACCGTCGAGCACGGTGGCACGCCGGCCGACCTCAACTACGAGGGCTACCCCAAGAGCGTGTGCACCTCGATCAACGATGTGGTCTGCCACGGCATCCCCTGCGATACGGACGTGTTGCACGAGGGCGACATCATCAACGTGGACTGCTCCACGATCTTGGACGGCTACTTTAGCGACTCGAGCCGCATGTTCTGCATCGGCGAGGTCTCGGCCGAGCGCCGGCGCCTGGTCGAGGTCACCCGTGCCAGCGTGGAGGCGGGTCTGGCCGCCGTCAAGCCGTGGCTGCCGTTGTCCGTGATGGCCGAGGCCGTGCAAAAGACGGTCGAGGACGCCGGCTTTAGCGTGGTACGCGAGTACGGCGGACACGGCATCGGTAAGGAGTTCCACGAGGACCCGTTTGTGGGCTTTACCACCGAGGCACCCGATGTGGACACCATCATGGCTCCGGGCATGGTCTTTACCATCGAGCCCATGGTCAACGCCGGAGCGCCCGACATCAAGATCAGCAAGGGTGACGGCTGGTGCGTGCGCACCAAGGACGGCAGCGATTCGGCCCAGTGCGAGGTACAGCTCGTGGTGACCGAGGACGGCTACGAGCTGCTGAGCTGGTAGCCGTGGATGCGCCGGATGCTGACGGGCACGCTCGTCTTGCATCCGGCGTTTTATTTAAACGTTTTGCCTGATAAAACCTGCCAAAATAAACCTGTCCCCTTTTGGCAGGTCGAGCGGAGAGGACTGCTTGTGAACATCCTGGTTTTGCTGCCCGTCAATGACCGCCATCGCGCAATTCTTGAGTCGAGCGCTCCGGGCGAGGACTTTATCTACACGAGCTCCGACGCCGCCACGCGCGAGCAGGTCGCCGATGCCGACGTGATCTTGGGCAACATCGACCCTGGCATGCTCACGGCATGCGAGCATCTCCAGCTGTTGCAATTGCAGACCGCCGGCTATGACGACTACTTGGCCGCCGGCACCGTGCCAGCCGACGCTAAGCTTTCCTGCTCGGTGGGCGCCTACGGCCAGGCCGTAAGCGAGCATATGTTTGCCATGGTCCTTTCTATGATGAAGCGCCTGCCCGGCTATCACGACTTGCAGCGCGAGCATCGCTGGGAGGATTTGGGGCCGGTCACCTCGCTCAAGAACGCCAATGTGCTGGTGCTAGGCGCGGGCGATATCGGCGGCCACTTCGCCACACTCTGCCGCAACATGGGCGCGCACGTCCGCGGCATCAAGCGCCATCCACTCGTCTACCCCATTGTGTTTGAGGACATGGACGGCATGGACGCCCTCCCCGAGCGCCTGGCCGAGGCTGACATCGTCACGTCCTTTATGCCCAGCACGCCCGAGACGCGCGGTCTGGCGAACGCCGAGTTCTTCGCCGCGATGAAACCGGGCGCCTTCTTTGCCAACGGCGGCCGCGGCGATCTTGTGGTCGCCGACGATTTGGCTGCCGCTCTGGAGTCGGGACATCTCGCCGGCGCCGCGGTCGACGTCACCGACCCCGAACCGCTGCCTGAGACAAGCCCACTGTGGAATGCGCCCAACATGCTCATCACGCCACACGTCTCCGGCTGGTTCCACCTGGCAGCCACGCTCAACAATGTGGTCGACATCGCCGCGGAGAACCTGCGTCACCTGCAAGCCGGCGAAACTTTACGTTGTTGGATCGAACATTAGGGTTCCGCCGTTCTAACGAACGGCGGACCGGTCGACGCTGCGCGCCGCCCAGAGCGACAATTTGTCATTCAAAAGGCAAGGCATGACCAGAAGGTCTATGCCTTGCCTTTTTCATGCCAACTTGTTCGCTCTGGACATCGCTCGCTGACGCTTGCTCAACCTGCAGTGTCATAACAATTCTGTCCAGCTGTTGGCATTGCGGCATTTGCCCAGATAAAACCTGCCAAAATTGTCATCTCATCTTGGTCGATTTTAGAGTTCCACGCTTTCGGCTCCGTTGATGGTTAGGTCGCGCTCATAGAAGGCGGTGAGGGCGCGGATGGCGTACATCACGTCGCGTACGCCGCCGGTCTCGTAGCTCGAGTGCATGGCCAGCTGCGGCAGGCCCACGTCCACGGCATGCATGCTCGCCTGCATATTGGACAGATTGCCGAGCGTGGATCCGCCGGCCATATCGCTCTTGTTGGCGAAGGCCTGCGTGGGCACGTCGGCGTCATCGCAAATAGCTTGGAACACCGCGCGGCTAAAGGCATCGGTACAATAGTGCTGGTTGGCGGCTTCCTTGATGACGATGCCGCCGTTGAGCACAACCTGGTTGCGCGCATCGCACTTCTCGGCGTGGTTGGGGTGCACGGCATGCGCGTTGTCGCAGCTCACGAGCATCGATGCGGCAAGGGCGCGACGATACGACTCGTCGTCAAAGCCCAGCGATCCGTTAATGCGGCGCAATGCATCGGCCAAGAACGTTGACATGGCGCCCTGTTTGGTCTCGGAACCAACCTCCTCGTTATCAAAACAGCAGAAGACCGAGACGTCGCGCGCGTTCTCGGCGCCCAAAAATGCCTGTAGCGAGGTGTAGGCGCAGGCCAGGTCGTCAAGCTTGGGTGTCGAGATAAACTCGTCGGCCCAGCCCCAAATACGCGCATCCTGACGATTGACCAGGAACAGATCGCGGCCCAAAATTTGCTCGGGCTCAACGTCCAGCTCGTCGGCGATCAGGGCGTCAAAGTCGCCCTGTTTAAGGTCACCAGCGCTGATGAGCGGGCACAGGTCAACGGCGCGATTGGGAGCAAAGCTCTCGTTAACGCCGCGGTTCATGTGGATGGCAAGGCTCGGAATAATGGCAACCTCGCGCTCGGTGGCAAGCAGGCGGCTCTCAATACGGTCGCCCTCGCGCACCAGCACGCGGCCCGCGAGTGCCAGCGGGCGATCGAACCAGGTGTAGTCGATCATGCCGCCGTAGGCCTCGGTGTTCAGGCGCAGCGTCTCGCCCGCGCCGTCAAGCTCAGGCACGGCCTTGACCTTAAACGTCGGCGAATCGCTGTGCGACGCCGTGAGCTGAAAATGATAGTCACCGGCAACGCCGTCCTCGCCCCACGTCGCGGCCAGGTCCTCGCCCACCTTAAAGGCAACAACGCTCGAGGTGTTGCGCTGCGTGTAATAACGCCCGCCCGGCTCGATGTCCCACGCCGCGTTCTCGGGCAGGTAGGTAAAGCCCGCCTCGTCGAGCTCGGCCATAATAGTCGCCGCCGTATGGAACATGCTGGGGCACGCCTCGATAAAGTCGATAAGGTCGTTGGCGGCCTCGATATCGTCGGCCGTCACATGCGCGCGCTCGGGCGTTTCCTGATCCGTCATGCTCTCCCCTTTCGCTGGGTTGATGGTCCCCTCCAGCATACCCCGCCACGCCAGTGCCGCACTCTTCATTCCGTGCTTAATTCCGCGCCACTCACCAAGTTGAGCCATCATGCCCGTGCACCTTTTGCGACAATTACGCTAACAGGACGAGAGGAGTCGTCATGAAGCCACGTAACATTGCCATCGCCTGCGGTGTCGCGGGAGTCGCCGTCGGCCTTGCCGCTGCCACCGGTATCGTTTATCACAAGCAAATCAAGTCCGCCGCGTCGCTCAAACGCTTGACCGGCTACGCGGATGGCTATGACCTGTACGCAATCGACATCGCCTACGACTACGATCTTGATCGCATCATCGCCGCTGGCGTGCGCGACGACCAGGCCTACATCGATGCCGTGGTGGCGCAGGTGCTGCCCGGTGTGCCGGTACATGTCCAGGCGCCCCAGTTTGCCTGCAGCGCTTTTGTCGCCGTAGATGCCGAAGGCCGCGTGCGCACCGGTCGCAATTACGACTTTAAGGACGACACCTCGGCGCTGCTGGTGCGCAATCACCCACGTGGCGGCTATGCCTCCATCGGGTTTGCCGCCCTTAACAACCTGGGCGATAACACTCCGCTTGACTCCGTCGCCGGACGTGCCGCCGCACTCATGGGCCCGTTTGCCCAGCTCGACGGTGTTAACGAATGCGGCGTGTCCATTGCCGTACTCACTCTGGATTCCAAGCCCTGTGACCAGGACGCGCAACGCCCCGTCATCAATACCTCACTCGCCATCCGTCTGGTGCTCGACCGTGCCGCCACCACGCAAGAAGCTGTCGACCTGCTTTCCGCCTACGACATGCACGCCATGGCAGGACGCGATTACCACTTCTTTATCAACGACGCCGCCGGTGACGCGCGCGTAGTAGAGTGGGATCCGCGCGATCCGGACCGTGCTTTCAAAGCGACCCCTGTTCGCCAGGTCACGAACTTCTACGCCTGCTATGGCGACGAAGTGCTGCCCAACCAAAAGAATGGCGAGCTGGGCCATGGTAAAGAGCGCGCCGTCGCAATCGCCGATGTCCTTGACGCCCATGTCGGCGCCCAAGACGAGGCAGTCGCTTGGAAGGCCCTACGCGCTGCGGCGCAAAAGCCCAATCCGGAAGACATCACCAGCAACACGCAGTGGTCGGTCGTCTTTGACAATACCGAGCCCGCTGCCGCCATCACGCTGCGCCGCCACTGGGGCAACGTCGATGCCTTCGCACTGTAAGGAGCCAGGCCCGTCGACCTTACGTTCCCTGACGTTGCTTACATTTCCATACGCTTGAGCTAACACGTTTTACCCCCGTATCAACAGTGTGCGGGGGTAAACTTATGCGCATGTTATAACTTGCCCGGAAGGATTCATCATGCTCAGGATCGGTCTTCTTACCAGTGGCGGCGACTGCCAGGCGCTCAACGCCACCATGCGCGGCATCGTCAAAACGCTTATGACCAATAGCGAAGAACCTATCGAGATCTATGGTTTTGAGGACGGCTACCAGGGCCTTATCTACAGCAGGTTCCGCGTCATGTCGCCCGCCGATTTTAGCGGCATCCTCACCCGCGGCGGCACCATCCTGGGCACGAGCCGCACGCCGTTCAAGCGTCTGGATATTCCCGAGGCCGATGGCGTCGAGAAGGTACCCGCAATGGTCCACACCTATCATAAGCTGCAGCTCGACTGCCTGTTTATGCTGGGCGGCAACGGCTCCACCAAGACCGCCAACCGCCTGCGCGAAGAGGGCCTCAACGTTATCGCCCTGCCCAAGACCATCGATAACGACACCTGGGGCACCGAGCTGACGTTTGGCTTTACGAGCGCCATCGACGTCGCCACCAAGTGCATCGACGACATCCACACCACCGCTTCGAGCCATGGGCGCGTGTTCGTTATCGAGATCATGGGCCACAAGGTTGGCTGGATTCCACTGTTCGCCGGCGTCGCGGGCGGCGCGGATGTCATCCTGATTCCCGAGATCCCCTACGACATGGATAACGTCATCAAGACCATCGAGCATCGCATGGAAACCGGCAGCCGCTTTACCATCGTGGCCGTCGCCGAGGGCGCCATCTCCAAGGAGGACGCGGCGCTGTCCAAGAAGGAGTACAAGAAGAAGCTCGCCGAGCGTACGAGCCCCTCGATTGTCTACGACATCGCCAAGGAGATCGAAGCCAAGACTGGTCGCGAGACCCGTGTCGCCATCCCCGGCCACACGCAGCGCGGCGGCCAGCCCGACGCCCAGGACCGCATCTTTGCGACCCAGTGCGGCGTCGAGGCGGCACTCGGCTGCCTACGCGGCGAGTTTGGCTACATGATCGCCCTGCGTGACGGCAAGATGTGCCACATGCCGCTCGAGGAAGTCGCCGGCAAGCTCAAGTATGTCGACCCCCAGAGTGATCTGGTGCGCGAGGCCAAGGCGTTGGGCATCAGCTTCGGCGACGAATAGCCTCAGCCGAAATTCATCCCATCGGGCCCTCCGACCCCGCCCGACGTATTTCGATTTGGCTCCTCCCTTGACTCCGTCAAAGGTCGCCAATCGAAATCGTCGGGCGGGGTCGGAGGGCCCTGCGTTTACATACTCGCCGAGGTTATTCGTCTTCTTGCTGCGGGTGCCTGGCCTGAAATTCAGTTGCGGTGAAATAGTTCCTGCTTAGCCCGCAAATGGCTGAATCTAGGAACTATTCCACCGCAACTTACGTATGATCGGAGCGGCTACAGCACAAGCATCGGCGTTCGTTTGATGGTCCGCCACGAAATGGGGCCATCTACTACGTTTAACTCGATGGGGCCAACCATGACCGCCTTTTCGAAAATCGGCAGGCCTTTTACCTGCACTGATAATTGTCCTTGGGGGAAGCGGGCACTGCGGGGGCGCGTCAACGGCGCGCGATTTCCGCGTCGCAGCGCTACCCTGATGCTGAACGCCGGGAC
>DBGFLF010000089.1:0-1861 GCA_048528725.1 Collinsella sp. | reverse complement strand
GATGTCGCCGAGAGCGAGCAAGTGACGCAGGACCACGTGCTCGAGGCGGCGATGTATCAGGGAAGGAGGGACCAATGATGGCAGAGGGGACCTTTGAGCTGCATCCAGGTGATGCGTTGTTTCCCGAGACTGTTTTGGAGCTTTCTGATGTACCCCAGACGCTCTATGTGCGCGGCAACTCCGAGGTGCTTTCGACGCCCGCGCTCTCCATCATCGGCGCGCGCAAAGCCTCGCCGTATGGTCTTGCCGTGGCAGAGCTTGCGGCAAAGGTGGCGGTCGAGGCGGGAGTGACGGTAGTTTCGGGCGGCGCGGTCGGTTGCGACCAGGCCTCGGGTTGGGCTGCGGTCAACGCTGGCGGCAAACACGTCGTGGTGCTGGGGACGGGCGCCGACGTGGTCTATCCGCGCTCGAGCGCGGGGCTTATTACGCGCACGCTCGATACGGGTGGCGCGGTCGTGTCGATCTCCCCGTGGGGCATGGGTCCTCGCAAGTTTGCCTTTCCGCGCCGCAATCGCGTGATCGCGGCCCTGTCGCAAGCCCTCTTTGTATCCGAGGCGGGTATGCCTTCCGGGACGTTTTCTACAGCCGAGGCTGCTATGGATTTGGGGCGAGAACTTCTTGCCGTACCGGGGTCGATCCTATCGCCCGAGTCGCGTGGCACGAATTACCTCATTGCGAACGGTGCCTGCTGCATCATCGACGAGGAATCTATCGAGATGGCTATCTCACGCATCTATGGAACCCTGCGCTACTCGCGCCCCGATGCTCCCGGCATTGCCGACCTGGATTCAACGCAGCAGACCGTGATGCATGCGCTCATCGCCTCTCCGCTCAAGGTCGACGACATCGCGGCGCTCGTCTCGCTCGATGCTGTCGGCGTACTCAAACTCTTGGGTTCGCTTGAACTCGAGGGCCTTATCGAGCGCATGATGGATGGAAGGTATGCGCCCTCCAAGTTTGCCCTTCACGCCCAGACACCCTTCGGTCACAATGGAAAACGTGTCAATTAGAAAGGTGTTTGCAGATGCAGTTCGATCAGGTGACAGTTATCGGTGGCGGTCTGGCGGGTTCGGAGTGCGCGATCCAGCTGGCAGATCGCGGGTTTGCCGTAAAGCTGTGCGAGATGCGCCCCCAGGTGAGCTCCCCGGCCCACCATACCGATCACCTGGCAGAGCTCGTCTGCTCCAATTCGTTTAAGTCGACCCGTCCGGATTCCGCGGCTGGTTTGCTGAAGGCCGAGCTTGAGCGCATGGGTTCAGTTCTGCTCGATTGCGCCCATCGCGCGGCTGTTCCCGCCGGTGGCGCCTTAGCGGTCGATCGCGTCAAGTTTTCCGAGCTTGTCGAGGCCGAAGTTGCCGCTCGTCCCAATATCGAGGTCGTCCACGGCGAGGTCACGCAGATTCCCGAGGGCCACGTGGTCATTGCCGCGGGCCCGCTGTGTTCACCTGCGCTGAGCGAAGAGGTCATGAAGCTCGTCGGTGGCGACGCCCTTGCGTTCTTCGATGCCGCGGCGCCGATCGTCGATGCCTCCACGCTCGATATGGACGTGCTGTTCTCGCAGTCGCGCTACGAGGAGCAGGGGAGCGGCGACTATCTCAACGCTCCGCTCAACAAGGAGGAGTACGAGGCCTTTATCGAGGCGCTTACCACGGCCGACCGCGTGGTGCTCAAAGACTTTGAGGGCGGCGATCTGTTCCAGGCCTGCCAGCCCGCCGAGGAGGTCGCGCGCACCGGCAAGGATGCCATCCGCTTTGGTGCCATGAAGCCCGTCGGCCTCACCGACCCGCGTACCGGACGTCGCCCCTGGGCGGCGATTCAGCTGCGTGCCGAGAACAAGGAGAAGACCGCCTATAACCTGGTG
>DBGFLF010000088.1:0-1896 GCA_048528725.1 Collinsella sp. | reverse complement strand
ACTTCGCCGATGTTAAGACCATCATGAAGCAGGCCGGTACCGCCATGATGGGTATCGGTACCTCTTCTGGGGACACCCGTGCCGTCGACGCTGCCCAGCAGGCCATCTCCAGCCCGCTGCTCGAGAGCTCCATCGATGGTGCCACGCGCGTGCTGCTCTCCATCGCCGGTTCCAAGGACCTGGGCATCCAGGAGATCAGCGACGCCGCCGACGTTGTCGCCAACGCCGTCGACCCCGAGGCCAACATCATCTTCGGTACCGTTGTCGACGAGTCCCTGGGCGATCAGGTGCGTATCACCGTCATCGCTACGGGCTTCTCCGACTCCAACGTCAACCGTCAGGACGAGCTCTTTGCTGCTCAGCAGTCTCAGAGCAAGGCCGCTGCCTCCGCTGAGCCGCAGCGCACCGCTCCTGCCACGAGCCCGGCTCAGGCCGCTCCGACCCGCAACGTCGGTGGCACCGAGCTTCCTAACTTCGGCAACGATCAGTTCGAGCTTCCCGACTTCCTGAAGCGCGGTAGCTTCTAAGTCGTTCTTTGCATTGTTGTGCGCAGGGGCGTGTCCGTATGGACGCGCCCTTTTTATTTCGACTTTGTAAACTAGAACCTCCAATCTCTTTACGTTCCCTTTACGATTGCCTCCAGCGCAGCAGGTATCCTTTTAGAGAAGTATGACAGCCGTATAAACGCGGGCTGTAGCGGCGATGCCGCGGTACTTGTGTTATTAGGAGGCTTTAGTATGGCAGCACGTGCGGACAAAGTTTCGCGTGTCGACCATGATGGAGTTACGTTGGTGGAGGGCGCGACATCCGATGTTCGCTTTGCCTTCACCGAGCGCGCCGGTGGCGTTTCCGAAGATGCGTACTCCTCACTCAACTTGGGCTCGCATGTTGGCGATGACCCCTTTGCTGTTCAAGAAAATCGTCGTCGTGCGCTCGAGGCTATGGGTGCCGCCGAGTGCGAGCACAACCTGCTCGTTCCCAATCAGGTCCATGGTGATCATATCGTTGCGGTGACCTCGAACGGCGCCGATGACCTTGAGGACGTTCGCGAGCAGATTGCCGAGGGCTGTGATGCCATCGTCTGCACGGCGCATAACGTGCCCGTGCTGCTCTGCTTTGCCGACTGCGTTCCCGTGGTGCTGGTGGCCCCCGGCGGATTTGCCGTGGTGCACTCCGGTTGGAAGGGCACGATTGCACGTATTTCCGCCAAGGCGTGCCAGGCGCTTTGCGATGCTGCCGGTTGCGATGCGAGCGACGTTTCCGCCTATATCGGCCCCCATATCTTGGGTGACGAATATGAGGTATCCCAGGAACTCATGGATCGCTTTGCCGCCGAGTTCTCTTGCATCGATGCGAATACCTCTCGCATGCTTGATCTTTCCGCTGCCATTCGCGAGGCGCTGGTAGATGTCGGTGTCGACGCGGATAATATCGTGGATACCCAGCTTTCGACCGTGCGTCAGAACGACCGCTTTTATTCCTACCGTAACGAGGACGGCACCTGTGGGCGCCATGCTGCGATCGGCGTGATGCTATGAGAAAGATCGTATCGGTCCTGAGCGCCGCTGTGCTTACGCTTACGCTGTGCGCCTGTTCTTCGGGATCTTCTAGCTCTTCCATTACCGTGGCCGGCTCCACGACCTGCCTTCCTATCGCCGAGATTGCGGCCGAGGGCTTTAAGGAGGAGACCGGCATCGACGTGCTCGTTTCCGGTTTGGGTTCTTCCGCTGGGATCGAGGCCGTCAGCGCCGGCACGGCCGATATCGCCAGCTCCTCCCGTGGACTCAATGCCGACGAACAGGATCTGGGCCTGACTCCCATCGTCATTGCCCACGACGGTATTGCGGTCATCGTGAACGACGACAACCCCGTCGATAACCTCTCGACCGAGCAGCT
>DBGFLF010000087.1:0-2185 GCA_048528725.1 Collinsella sp. | reverse complement strand
CAAGCGTTACTGATAATCCGCCAACTTCAGGAAAGGCGGTGGTGTCGATTCGCGTTATTTTGTCTTCGTCTACGAGGTATTGAGGATAGGTAATTGCTCGTTTTGGAGATAGACCACCGTACTCCACGTAGGTGATCATTTCCTTGCGAACGCATTCCGAGATACTCGTAACCTTACGCGATGCGAGCGTGAAGCCCATGAGCGGCTCCTTTCAACACTGTCAAGACAGATGACCGACTAATATTCAATTTTACGGGCGCCACCAGCCAATTTGTTGAGCAACAAATTCGATTACGCGAACGGTCGGTTATATGAGGTAGGTGTCAGTTAATCGACTTGTCGCCATGCCGCATGGGCTTTCGACGAGACCAGCGCGGCATGGTGGCCAATGCTGCCTACACCATCGCAATCCCACGCGCGGCGCTCAGCAGCTCGTATTCCCTCTGACTCCACTGGCGCAGCTCGGCAGCCTCGACGGCGTCGCGGCACAGGTCCAGGAACACCTCGGCGCCCTCGCAGAAACACTCGCGGGCAAAGGCGCCCGATCCGTCCGCAACGCACACGCCGTCGGCGAAGAGCATCCAGCTGGACGGCTCGCGCGAGTCGTCTCCGAGCAGCTTGATCTGCAGCACATGCGGGTCGCCGGCAACGCAGAGCTCTTCCTCGAGCGCCTGCACGGTAAAGCGCATCTGGTGGGAGAGACTGCTCTTGACCATGGCCGAGGCATAGCCGCTCGGCTCGTCCAGAAGATGCATTTGTTTTGGCTTGGCTGCCAGGTTGTGGAAGTTGCGCTCGCTACGCACAGAGAAATTGTCCATACGGACTCCTTTCATCGATGTTGGCAGGGCCACCGTGCCTCTTGGCCGGTTGGCGTCGGGATCGTGGAGCCAACTCTCTACCCCGACTCTGGATAAAACGCGCCCGCTTCTTGCGGGCACGGTGGAGTCTATCAGCGCGCGCGGACAGAAATCAAGCGTCGCTCGCGAAATGACGCGCGGGCGGCGCTTGATTTCGCCGGCTGCTGTTAGGCTTAAATTCGAAAAAGTGTCGAAATATCCCGTGCAAAAGTACGGAAAAGTGTCGTAATACACACTTTAAAACATCGGAAAAGTGTCGAAATGAGCACCTAACAACCACGAAAAAGTGTATCCTAGTGCTAAAACAGCACGTAATAAGGGGTGCGCTTATGCTACAGAGAAAAGCGAAAGCACAATTTGAATCTTGGCTTGCCTCGTCGCCTAACAAGGCCCTTTTGGTCAAGGGCGCCCGACAGGTAGGAAAGTCATATCTGGTCAATGCGTTCGCACGTGAATCGTTCGAAAACGTCGTGACGTTCGACTTTATCGCCGACGCGTCCGTGCGCGATTCATTTTTGGCGGCAAAAAGCGCGGACGACCTTCTTATGCGCATGTCTATCGCTGCGACGCAGCCGATGGTTGCCAACAAAACCGTCGTGGTTATCGACGAGGTGCAGCGATGCCCCAATGTGGTGACGTTTATCAAATACCTCGTGCAGCGCGGCGACTTTCGGTACATCCTCACCGGATCGCTCCTTGGTGTTGAGCTCGAGGGCATCGATTCCCTGCCGGTGGGGTATGTCGAGCAGGTTCAGATGTACCCGCTCGACTTTGAGGAGTTCTGCTGGGCAAATGGCGTTGGTGCCAGCGTGTTTGACATGCTCAGAGGCTGTTTAAAGGATGAGGGGGAGCTTCCCGGCTACCTGTATGACCGCTTGCTCGATCTGTTCCATCAGTATGTGGTGGTGGGAGGCATGCCCGACGCGGTCAATTCCTTCTTGGCGACGCGCAATGTCGACGAGGTTCGGAACATTCACCGCGATCTTCATGCCCTGTATCGCGATGACATTGCAAAGTACGCTCCGCCCGAGCTACGCTTGGTTATTCGCGATATCTATGATTTGATTCCCAGCGAGGCTGGCTCCAAAAACAAGCGATTCAAGCTGTCGTCGATTAACGGCGTCAAACGTTTTTCGCAGGTGACAGATCATTTTCTCTGGTTGTCGGAGGCAGGCGTTGCGCTTCCCGTGTATAACGTAACGGCGCCCGTGGCACCCCTTTTATTGGGGGAGCAGCGGAATCTTTTTAAGCTGTTTTACCTGGACACCGGAATGCTCATGTCGTCGTATTCCAAAAGGGTCGCTCAAGGCGTTTTTGATGGAGAGGCA